>CAMYWP010000100.1 GCA_947302825.1 uncultured Bacteroidales bacterium | reverse complement strand
TCAGGCGGGCTTCGTCGATGGTGTCGTTGATATAGGCCTGGGCTTCGGTGCGGGCTTCGGCCTTCATGGACTCCATGAGCTGCGTCTTGGCTTCCTGGGCCGACATGCCGGCGACGGACTCAATCTGGCGGATCACCTGGCCGCGGAGTTCTTCATATTCGGCCTCACGGGCTTTCATCTGCTCTTCCTGGGCCTTGGCCTGGTTTCTCTGGTTCTCCGCTTCCTTGATGCGGCGGTCAATCTCGTTGAGCTTCTGGTTCAGGGTGTTCTCCTTCTGCTTCAGGCGGTTTTCCACTTCCCGCAGCTGGGCGTTCTTTTCGTTGACGGTTTTTTCGTGTTCGCTTTTGAGGTTCAGGTACTTCTCCTTGGCCTGGAGGATGCGCTCGTTCTTGATTTTCTCCGCTTCCAACTCTGCTTTTTCAATAATCTCATCGTGCTTTCCCTTGAGGATGGAGCGCCGGATGAGTATGTACGCGCCCAGGGCGATGACAGCACCCAGGACGAATCCGATGACTATACTGAAGGTATCCATAAAATATATTGTGTATAAATTGTTTACAATAAAAGCAGCTTCCTGCCGTGAGGAAACTGCTTCATGAAAAAAGCCGCCAGCATCTAGTCAGAAAATCTTAATGAATAAGATTTGGGTGCCATCCGGTCTCTGGTATCCCATCGGGTGGGCCCGCCATCTCCGGCTTGAGTCATCCCTGTTTCGTTGAAACTTGTTGATTTCAGCTTTCGATGGGTGACGGCTTATTGTTTTCCGTTGTCCTTAAGATAGTTTTCCAAGTCCCTGGCCAGTTGGTTTTCGGCTTCATGGATTTGATCGATATCCTTCTGTAAGCCCAGGCGGAGAGCGGTCTCGTTGAGCGCGATCATGGACATCAGGTCAGAGACGTTCTTGCCGGGGTAGTTCCGGGTATACGCGGCGAAGCGTTTGTTGACGGTTTCCGCAGCCAGACGGTACAGTTGCTCCGCATCCGGAGAAGTGGCTGTCAGGTTGAACACGCGACCGGCAATCTTTACGCTGATTTTCTGGTCCATCACGCTTCCTCCAAATAGGAGATGCATTTATCTATCTCCTTGATTAAAGTATCTACCTTGGCTTTTGCCTCTGCGTTGAAAGTGCCGCTGGAGAAAGCCTCGGCCAGTTTCCTGGTTTCTATCTCGGATTCCAGTTCATGTATCTGTTTCCTCAGGCCGGCACCGGTTTCCTCACACGCTTGTAGCTCCTGGCGAAGATGTTCATTCTCCGCTTTCACAGCCTCATAGCGTGCAATCAGCTGTTCAATCTGTGGTCTGATTTGTTCCAGCATGGCCGGTTTTAGCCCTATCTCTGCAAAAATACAAAAAAACTTCCAATGTTCTGCATGCCATTGAAAGTTTTTTAATAAGATAGCTATGTATTAGAGCTTTTCGATAAGTCTTTTGAAGATACACGTCATCTTGTCGGCCGCTGAATCGGCGGCTTTCACAATGGCATCCCCGTCGGTGACATATTCTTCGTCGTCGGAGGCGGGAGCCACGTCCGTAATCACGGACATGCCGAAGACGGGAATGCTGCTGTGCCGGGCCACTATCACCTCCGAGGTAGTGGACATACCCACTGCATCGGCGCCGATGAGGCGGAAGTACTTGTATTCGGCCGGAGTCTCGTAACAGGGGCCTGTGCAGGCCACATACACGCCTTTCTGCAGTTGGATGCCTTCTTCGGCGGCAATCTGCTCCGCCATGCGGATGAGGTTGGGATCGTACGGACGGGTCATGTCCGGAAAACGGGGACCGAAATCGTCCAGATTAGGGCCGATGAGAGGGTTGGGCAGCAGGTTGATATGGTCGCGGATGATCATCAGGTCGCCCACGTGGTAGTCCAGGTTGGTGGCGCCGGCGGCGTTGGACACGAACAGGTAGCGGATGCCCAGCAGGATCATCACCCGGATGGGGAGGGTGACCAGGTTCATGCCGTAGCCCTCGTAATAGTGGATGCGTCCCTGCATGGCAATGACGTACTTGCCGGCCAGTTTGCCTATGATGAAATTACCTTTATGGCCGATAGCCGTGGAGACGGGGAAACCGGGGATGCGACTATAGGGAATGACCAGCGGATCTTCAATCTGTTCGGCCAGCTTGCCCAGCCCGCTGCCCAGGACGATGCCCACCACGGGACGGCGGTCTCCCAGCCGTTCTTCCAGGCGCGATTTCAACAAGTCTGCAGCCAGCGTAATACTCTCTAAATAACTCATTTACTTACAGTTTTTCAATCATTTTGGTAATGAGCCGCGTCATCTTGTTAGCCGCGGCTGCGGCAGCTACCAATACATCCTCTCCGTCGTTCTCGAAATCATCGGCGTAGTCGTCGTGGGCTTCGTTGGTGATGACGGAAATCCCGAAGACCGGGATGCCGGCATGCCGGGCCACAATCACTTCCGGAATGGTGGACATGCCCACGGCATCGCCGCCTATGATGCGGAAATACTTGTATTCGGCCGGAGTTTCATAGGAAGGACCGGTGCCGCCCACATACACGCCCTGGTGCAGGGGGATGCCTTCTTCGGCCCCTATCTGCAAGGCCAGTTTAATCAGGTTGCGGTCGTACGGACGGGTCATGTCCGGGAAACGGGGGCCATAATCGTCGAAATTAGGGCCGATTAGAGGATTGGGCAGCAGGTTGATATGGTCGCGGATGATCATCAGATCTCCAACATGGTAGTTCAGGTTGGTGCCGCCGGCGGCATTGGACACGATGAGGGTGCGGATGCCCATACCGATCATCACGCGGATGGGAAGCACCACCTTGTCCATGCCGTAACCTTCGTAGAAATGGATGCGTCCCTGCATGGCGATAACGGTTTTCCCTCCCAGCTGACCCACGATGAAGTTGCCTTTGTGGCCTGCAGCGGTGGAAACGGGGAAACCGGGCAGTTCCCGGTAGGGAATCACCAAAGGGTCCTGGATGGAATCGGCCAACTGGCCCAGACCGCTGCCCAGCACGATGCCCAGCACCGGTTTACGGTCCTGCATACGCTGCTTCAGGCAGGCAGTAATCCCATGGATGATTTCAATTCTTGGATCCATAGTTTCGCTATGTTAGATTTGTGAGAGCACCTTGCGGGCGCCGGAAAGGATTTCGGCCTCATTGGGGATAACCCCTTCCCGCATCACCCATTTACCCCGTACCATCACGGAGGAAACAGCCCGGCTGCCGGCGGCATAAATGAGGTTGGCGGTCACGGAACCCGGCGACAGGAAGTAGGAATTGTCCAGGTCCAGTAAGACCAGATCGGCCCAGGCTCCTTCACGGATGACGCCGGAATCGATGCCCAGGGCCTTGGCGCCGTGGACGGTGGCGCAGTCCAACAGCTCCTGCAGAGGCATGGCCAGGGGATCTGAACGCCAGGCTTTCTGCATGATGGCGGCGGTTTTCATGTGCGCGAGCATGTCCATGTCGTTGGCCGATGAAGCTCCGTCCGTGCCGATACAAACATTTACCCCGGCATCCCGGAGTTCGTTGTAACGGAAGCGGTAACCGGAGGCCAGCTTCAGGTTGGAGTGGATGTTGTGTACGCAGTTGACGCGGTGTTCGCCCAGGATGCGGACATCTTCATCCGACAGGTGGAGGCAGTGTGCCGCAATCACGTGCGGGCCCCAGATGCCCAACTGTTCGAAATACTCGGTGGGGGAGAGCCCGCCGTGGGCACGGCGGCAGTCTTCGTTTTCTACCTTGGTTTCCGACAGGTGCAGGTGAACCTTGAGGCCGTGGTCCAGGGCAAACTGATTGGCCCAGACGATGTTTTCCTTGCAGACGGTGTATACCGAGTGGATGGAGATGGCGAACTGGGACTCCGGTCCCCACTCCAGCGTGCGTTCGTACAGCCGCTGGCAGGCTTCCCGCTGCTTGCGGGCCAGTTCCGGGTTGTGGGAATCCAGGAAGATGAAGGAAACCACCGGACGGACGCCCATCTCCAGGGCGGCCTGGCGGGCGTGCGGGCAGAACCAGTATTGGTCGTTGAAGGTGGTGGTGCCGCAGCGGATCATCTCCAGACAGGCGGCCTTGGTGCTCCAATAGATGAACTCCCGGTCCAGTCTGGCCTCGATTTTCCAGATATTGTTGAGCCAGTCGTACAGGGTGAGATCCTCGTGGATGCCGCGCAGCAGGATCATGGCGGCGTGGGTGTGCATGTTCACCAGGCCCGGAATCACGGCCAGGCGGCTGCAATCGACAATCTCTGCGCCGGGCTCTGCTTCCGCAAGGGGACCGATACGGCCGATGCGTCCATCATCGTTGATGAGGATGTCAGTCCGGGTGCTGCCGTGCAGGATGTTCTGGAGGAGGATCATGGACCAGGGGTTCGAAAAAACCGGCAGGGCGTGCCGGTTTCAGAGATGCTTAGAATTCTTCTTCGGAGCCCTCCTGTTCTTCCCGCGAGGGGTATTGGCGGATGGGTTGGTCGTGCAGTAGATCGTGCATGATGTAGCGCACCGCATCCTGAAGGCCTTCCTGGAATTTCTCGAAGTCCTCCTTATAGAGGAAAATCTTGTGTTTGTCGTAGGTGAAGGAGCCGTCCCTTTCCTGACGGCGCTTGCTTTCCGTAATGGTGAGGTAAAAGTCGTTATTACCTTTGGTGGACTTGACGTCGAAAAAATAGGTCCGCTTGCCGGCGCGTACCGGCTTGGAGTACACGTCCTCTGAATTTCTCTCCTGAGCGCGGAAACGCTCGTAATCTTCACTGTACATACCTTCTGTTGGTTTTTTTGTTTTCCGTTTACAAAAATAAAGGAAATTATTGAAAAAACACTAACTTTGTGGAAATTTATTTGACAGTATGCTCAACCGCCGTATCCTCAGAATTAAGGCTTTCAAGGTCCTTTACTCTTATGCGGAGAACCCGGACCTCAGCTTAAAAGAGGCGCTTTCCGGATTCGAGGCTTCCTGCGAAGCCACCCGGGACCTTTACCTGTATATGCTGGGCATCATCCCTGCCCTCACGGCGGAAGCCGCCCGGCGCATCGAGGCAGCGCGCGGAAAGTTCAATCCCACCCAGGAAGATCTGAATCCCAAACTCAAGTTCGTCCAGAACGGCCTGTCGGCCCTTTTGGGGCAAGATCCTGATTTCCAAAAACTTTTGGAAAAGAAGAAACTATCCTGGGAGCAGAACGACGCCTTTCTCCACACGCTGTACGAGCAACTGAAAACGCGCGACTATTACCAGGAATATATGGATGCCCCGGAGCAGTCGCTCCAGCAGGATGCCGCCCTGTGGAAGTGCATCTTCGAGCAGGAGTTCGAGGACAATGAGCAGCTGGAGGCCATCCTGGAAGACCTTTCCATCCACTGGGCCGACGACCTGGGTTATGTATTGGGCTGCTGCATCCGCAGCCTGGAAGATATGGCCCGCAAAGCCCGCTGGAACCTGCCGTCCCTGTATCAGCTGGATTCCCGCGATTTCGCCCGGAAGCTCCTCACGGTCACCTACGGCCGTTTCCAGGAATTCAGTAACCTCGTCGCCGCTTCCGTTTCCCAGTGGGAACAGGACCGCCTGTACACCACGGACATCGTCCTCATCGCGATGGGCCTGGCCGAAGCAGAATCTTTCCCGGAGATTCCGCTGCGTGTCACCATCAATGAGTATGTAGAAATTTCCAAGTATTATTCAACGCCCAAGAGCCGCAGCTTCGTGAACGGTCTGCTGGACCGCCTTATCAAGGCGCGGATGGAAGAGGGCATCATAAACAAAACCGTATGAATCTGATTTACACCTTCCTCCTGATGGGAGCCCCCGCAGCTCCCGCCGGACAGGCCGGCCAACAGCCCAGCGCCTGGCCCACCATCCTCATGTTCGGCGCCATCATCCTGGTGATGTGGCTGTTCATGATCCGCCCGCAGCGCAAGCAGCAGAAGGAAATGCAGGAATTCCGCAATGCCCTCAAGAAAGGCGACAAAGTGGTCACCGTGGGCGGCATTTACGGAGAAATCGTGGAAGTGAGCGAAAAGACCGTTCTCATCAAAGTGGACGGCGACGTGAAACTCCGCGTGGACAAGCAAGGCCTGGTGAAGGATTACTCCGACGCCGAGCAAAAGTAAGCCGATGGCCCTGAGAGACAGCATTAAGGGCCGTGTGGAAACCTGGGGCAGGGAATGGGTTATCATCGTCCTGTCCCTGTTTCTTGCTATAGCCGTATGGCTGCTCACCAATCTGTCCAAGGAATATTCCGGAACCATCAGCGTGCCCGTGGTGGCGGAATGCAATATTGAAGGGCACGGTATGGAGTCCACCAACACCGTGGTGGTAAGCGCCCGTTGCCGCACGGAAGGTTTCCGTCTGCTGCGGGAAAAGAGCCGCCGGGAGCGCAAAGTGGTGAAAGTCCGCTTCGACAGGGCCGACCTCCGCAATACAGCCCCGCACACATTCTGCGTGGTGGGCGGCACCAAAAACTCCTATGTGAACCAGTTCTTCGGGGACGGATCCGTTGTGGAAGCTTTCATCTCGGATACCCTCAAGTTCATCTTCCCGGTGGAGAACCACAAGCGGGTGCCCGTAGATGTGAACAAGACGGTGGTCTGCCGTTCCCAGTTCATGCCCAGCGGGACGTTCAAGGTGATGCCGGATTCCGTCACCCTGTATGGGGACGACGTCCATCTGGATGCCGTGGAACGGGTAACCGCCTCCCGTCTGGTACTCACGGATGTACACGAGTCGCAGCATGGCGTGCTTCGGCTCAATCCCATAAAGGGAGTGCGCATGTCGGTGGAAGAGGTGAGTTATGAACTGCCGGTCTCCCGTTATGTGGAACTGTCGGCTTCCGTTCCCGTG
>CAMYWP010000099.1 GCA_947302825.1 uncultured Bacteroidales bacterium | reverse complement strand
CCCAGGCGAAGAACAAGAGGTAAAAGCCCGTTTTCAAGGTCCGGAAAAGAGCCTTACACTGCAGTTAAAGGCCCAATATGCTTCCCAGGTGGAGGCCGATATCCGTTATGGCGTAGAGCAATATGGGCACTCGCCGGCCTATTGGAAATACGTCCAAACCCTGGCTCTCAAATACTGGAGCCAGTGGGACCGGAAAGAGATTTTCGAAGAAATCTAATCAGAAAAGGAATTTCGGCAGTCGGAATTTTTTCCCGCCCATCATGCGCATCATCGCATCCCACCAACGGGTTGGCAGCAGAGTGTGGGCATGCACCATGAATCCTGCACCCATTCCCACCCGGTAACGCGTGCGGGGGCGGCGGGCATTCACCGCCTTCACAACGGCCCGCGACACCACCTCCGGCTTGGAAAAGAGTTTTTCCGAAGAATACGTCTGTTCTATGTTGGCCGCAAAGTTCTCCCCGGGCTGGGCATACGCCGTTCCCTGGGAAGATTCCCGCAAATGACTGGCTGCGATGGGGCCCCATTCGGTACGGATGGCACCCGGTTCTATGATCACCACCTTAACGCCAAAGGGCTGCAGTTCCATCCGCAGAGCATCGCTGAAAGCCTCTACGGCAAACTTGGACACATTGTACCAGCCGCCGAAATACAGGACGGAATGTCCTGCCACGGAAGCTACGTTCACAATGCGGCCGTATCCACGCTCACGCATGGAAGGAATCACCAACTGAGTAAGGGCGGCCAGGCCGAAGACATTCACTTCCACCTGCCGGCGGGCCTCCTCCAGGGTCACGGTTTCAATAGGGCCGAAATAGCCGTATCCCGCGTTGTTCACCAGTACGTCAATCCGCCCCTGCTCCTGCAGGATGCGTTCCACGCCCGCCTTTACTGAGGCTTCATCGGCCAGGTCCATCTTCAGGGGCAGGACGCCCTCAGGAATCCTTTCCACCCGGCGGGCAGCACCGTACACGATAGCGCCCTGCGCAGCCAATTCCTTAGCGGCAGCGGCACCAATGCCACTGCTGGCTCCCGTAACCAAGATTACTTGTTTCATTTTTTCTCTACGATTCGTTTGAAAATGGCATATTCCAGCGGATCTGGCAGCATATAACAGAACGGCTTGATCAGGTAGTTGATGAGGCCAGGCATGCAACGTTTGCGTCCGGCAAAAAGGGCTTTCAACGCCCTGGAAGCCAGTTTTTCCGGTGTTACGCACACGTGCAGGCGTACGGCCAGCCGGCGATACTTGGGCGACAAACCGTATAAAGGCGTATCCACCGCACCGGGCGTCACCACCGTCACCTTCACGCCATGCAGACGGAATTCCGGCCGGATGGAACGAGTGAAATTATACACGTACGCCTTGGTGGAATTATAAACCTGAATACCAGCATAAGGCATCCAGGCACTCATGGACGACATATTCAGCACGTAGCCGTGGCCGCGGCGGCACATATCGGCCCCGAAAAGTCGCGTAAGATCAGTGAGCGTGACCATATGAAGCAGCAGCATGGCTTCGATCTTTTCCAACGGCACCTGGACCAACTCATCGAAGAAAAAGAAACCGGCGTCGTTCACCAGTACCTCGATTTCCAGCTTACGGTCACAGGCATACTGATAAAGTTTCCGGGCCGATTCCAGCTGCGCCAAGTCCATATACAGGGCATCGGCCTGTACTCCGTAGGTGGCAGAAATGCGCGCCGCAGCCTCCTGCAGGGCCTGTTCCTGGTTGGAGACCAGGAGCAAATCGGCGTGATAATCCCTTGCCAGCGTCTCTGCATACCGAAGGCCGATACCGCTGCTGGCACCCGTCACCAGCGCCCTCATGAGCGGCCCTCCCTATTGGCTTTCTCGGCCTGGTCAATCTCCTTTTGCAAATCGGGCGGCAGGTTTTGCACACAGACGTGACATTTCATGTCCAGGGTATACATCCGGGCCACACAATAGTTGGAACGACCGCAGGCAGAGCGGCAAATCGCGCCCTCCCCTGCTTCCCGCATATGATTCACAAAGGCAGGATCGTGGACCAGCACGTGGGCCATCTGGATAAGTTCGAAGCCCTCATTGAGCACGGTTTCGCAGTTTTCCCGACTCTGGATGCCGCCAACGTAAACCAGCGGAATATCCAGCGATGCCCGGAAACGGCGGGCCGGCTCCAGGAAATACAGTTCCTTGTAGGGTACCGTGGGGATCATCGCCCGTCCCGCTACGGCCAGGCCGGCCTTGAGCCACCAGAACTTGCGGGTATCCATATAGTGGGCCATGGTGCGCAGCGGCATGGCGCCGCCCAGGATCACCATGGGCGCCTTGCTTACGAATCCGGCCGATAAAACGATTCCATGCACGCCGTGAGAGGCAATGCGCCGGGCAACCTGCAGGCACTCTTCCTCTTTCAGACCACGACGGAAGCCATCGAACATATTGGTCTTTACCAACACGGCCATATCGTTCCCAGCATGCTCCATCACCGTATCCAGGACCTCGTCCATAAAACGCATCCTGTTTTCCATGGAACCGCCATAGTTGTCCCGCCGGCGATTGGTATATGGCGACAGGAACTGAGAAATCAGGTATCCGTGGCCCGCATGGATCTCCACGCAGTCGAAACCGCATTCCCGGCAGAAATCCACCGCCCGGCCGAAATGCTGCACGATTTCCCGGATCTCATCGGCCTTCAAACCCCGCACGAAGGTGGGAGAATAGAGATTGAAACCCGTGGAAGCACCTACCGGC
The DNA here is from genome assembly GCA_947302825.1 of uncultured Bacteroidales bacterium. GTDB lineage: Bacteria > Bacteroidota > Bacteroidia > Bacteroidales > UBA932 > Cryptobacteroides. The sequence continues at coordinate 4,159 of CAMYWP010000099.1, read as the reverse complement.
GTATGCCCGCCGCAGGTGTAGGAATGGGTCATATTGCCGCAGTGACCCAGCTGGATGGACACTTTTGCTCCTTCGGCATGCACGGCCTCTGTGAGTTGGCAGAGCCCTGCACGGGCACCGTCATGGACATAGAGCTGCCCGTCGAAGGACACTCCGCTGCGGTCCACCGAACAATAGGCCACCGTGGTCATCCCCACGCCGCCGCGAGCCACGGATACATGGTAGTCGATGAGCGCCTGGCTGGGCACATTGCCGGGGCACATATTCTCAAATGCGGCCGATCGGATGGTACGGTTGCGCAGCGTGATCGGCCCCAGCTGATAAGGCGTAAAAAGAAGTGACATGCTAATAAATGAAAGGGAAAACGCGTTTTAGGCGCTGAGCGTCAAACTCTTCGGGGAACTCCTCCTGATAATGCCGATAAATGGAATGGGAACGGGGCACCAGGTTGGCGAAGGTGAACCAGAAGAACACCAGGCCGGCCCAGCTCCAGGTAAGGATGGCCCAGCCCAGCCATTCCACAATCTCGCCGAAGTAATTGGCCGATGTAACATAGCGGTACAGGCCCGCCTGCGGCAGATAATGGGCCGTATCCCCTGGCTTGCGCAGGTTCCGGATCACTTCATCGGAGTGACGGTTCACCAGCATGCCGGCAAAGAAAATGGTGGTACCGGCCACGAACTGCCAACTGCCCAGCCAAGAGGGTTCATAGGCCTGTATGGACGGAGCCAGACGGAAAAGCCACCAGCCCTGCACATAGCCGTTGGTAAGGTTGAAAAGGAAGCTCATGGCCACGATGGCCAACGGCATCCGGGAATTGCCCCGGCTGCGCAGCGGGAACACGAAGCAGCGGTGGAAATAGTGGAATTCAAAAAATAGCAGGAACACCCAATAGGGCAGCACCCAGCGCACCGGCGAGGTCCACCAGAGGTAGAGCATTACCAGGAACACGGGACATTCCATGAGCATCCATCCCCAGCGGCTGGGGATGGTGGGACCCCAGTTGGAGGTCCGGAACTTCCCATAGCCGGCATTCACAAAATACAGGGCGAAGAAGACCACCAGCCCTACTCCCGCCACAATCCAAAGCATGGTCTTGAACTCCTCCATCCTACGAAATGGCGTCCAGGCTGGGATTGAAATTCCGTTGTACCATATTGGCAAAGAGGATGGAGATCTCCTTCACGTTCATGCCCAGGCTTTGGCCGATGCCATACACGAAGTTCACTTCCTTCTCCCCTATCTCCCTGTCGGCCAGGACAAGGCCGATAATGTATTCCAGCAGACTGGGTTTCAGCCCGGGATTGATCTCGATGATGGCATTCACGGCATCCTGGAACAGTTTTTCCACATCGGCCTGCGCCACCGCCTCAAGGAACTGCTTGGGGAAAATGTGGCTGGCCGAAAGGGTACGGAGAATGTGCTCATATTCTTCCTTGGACACTTCCCCGTCGATATTGGCCGTAATCAGACCGGCCGTGGCCACGAAGATGGACATGGGCTCGTCCAGCGGGTTGTTTCCCACCTTGAGCAGGACCTGGATCAGTTCGTCCATGCCTTTCTCCAGTTCTTCCTGGTTTCTGGCATTGGCAAACAGGTGGATGGCATGTACGCGGATGGGGTTGACCGGATGGTCGTAGTGACTCATGCCGCCGCCTCTCATGAAGTAGTCCAGGCGTTTGGTATTATCGGCCAGCAGATCCTCGATGCTCACCCGCATTTTCTGCAGATCAAGTCCGGAGGCCATTTTGAAGAAAGCAGTTACGCAGGCGTCAAGGTTACCGCAGGCGATGTAGCCATAGCGGTCGGCCACCAGTTCGGCCAGGTTGTCGTGCAGATGGATCTTGTATTGAAGCGTGATGGGAATCTGGGTGGCTTCCGGCGGATACACAAAGTAAATCAGGCGCCTCAGGGCCGTATCCTGGTTCATCAGGTGACCCAGTTCATGGCCGATGACAAACTTCAGTTCATCCTCGCTCATGAGATTGAAGAGCTCCGAATTCACGTTGACGATGTGGGGATGCCCTTCATCCTCGGCGGCGATGGAGAATGCGTTGATGGAGGCGTCGCCCGTCACGTAAAAGTCCACCGGTTCGTCAAAAGACAAGCGCTCTTTCACTTCCATGCAAAGCCGATAGAAATTGCTCATCAACTTGCCGTTGGCCTTCATGCAATGCCCTTCCATCCGGCTTCTCCAATAGTCGTCGTCACCGGAATCCTGGGCGTTTTTCAAGATAAAACGGACCACATCACCCTGGAGGGCGTTGTAAATCTGGCTGGCAAGTTTCTTTTCCAGCGCTATCTCAGGTTGCAGTATTCTGGTCATTTCTAGGGGAGTTTTTTGGTATTCTTACTATTTCCGGTGAGTGCCCGGAAGGTGCTGGCGATGGCTTTTCCCACGCTGAATCCGTTTTTGGAAGAGTACAGACCGGCCCTGCGCAGACCTTCGTTAATAAGATGACGGGGCTTGTAGTACTCCTGCAGCAGGACCACCCGGGTTTTGAGGCGTTCTTCCTGCGTCTGAATGGACTCGCTGGACTTTTCGATGGCTTTATCCAGGGCTTCCAGCGTGGTTTCTTTCTGCTTGGGATTCATGATGCTGTTGTACATGTCCACGAAGGTATTCTTGAACAGTTTTTTGCGCAGCAGCATGATGACGATCAGGATTACCAGCAAGGCTCCGGCAACAATGAAGGCAGCGGCCGCATAACTGTCCAGCATTTCTCCCAACCACAGCACAAACGCAAAGGAAAGCGCCAGCAGCAGGACGCTCAGGATGGAAAATACCAGTAAAAGGCCCGTAACGGCAGTGGTTCCCTCAGAAAGGATTTTTACCGTACGCAGTTTGATATTGTCCACTTGCTCATCGACATAGACGAGGCCTTCATCGAACAGATTCTCAACCGGTTTCAAAAACGAATTAGCCATAACTATTTGGTTTCTTATTATTCTTATTGATGGGTTCAGCCTTCAAATTTACAAAAAAGGGATAGAATCACAAGTTTTATCTTATCTTTGTAGGCGGAATTGAAACCAGTATGAACTTCAGCGCTAAACCTATTCTAACCTTAATCAGTGGTCTTTTCTGGGCCACGCTGCTGCAAGCGCAGATTATGCAGGTGGACGAAGTGTCCATCGATACCCGCGCCACCTTCCACCAGCAAACCACCGACGGCGCATACGATTCCCATTTCCAGGGAGACTACCTGAACCTCCACGTCAAAGGACATATTACAGAGAATATCAGCTTCCGGATCCGGCAGCGCCTGAACAAGAAAATCGACGAAAAGAACCCCTTCAATGCCACGGACTTCCTCTGGCTCAAATGGCAGGCCGCACCGAAATGGTCCTTCACAGCCGGCAAGCAGGCTATCCTGATCGGCGGCTACGAGATTGATTCGCCGCCCATCGACGTGTATTACTACGGCGCTTTCAGCAGCCGCCTGTACCAGTACTACGCCTTCGGGGCGACGGCCACGTTCTCGCCGGCGCCCGGGCAGGATATCTCGGTCCAGTTCTGTCCCTCCCCCATCTCGCCCGGCACCCAGGATGCCTACTCCTACAACCTGTACTGGAGCGGGCATATCGGGAAAATCTGGAAAACCACGTGGAGCTACAACTACGTGGAGGACGAGCTGCACCGGAAAATGAACTGGTTCGTGCTGGGCAACAAGTTCTTCCTGGGAGACCTCGTCGTGGACATCGACTGCATCGACCGGGTCGCCTTCGGCCAGCCGCGGTTCTTCTCGGACTGGACCGTCATCGGCAAGGCCATCTGGACCGTCGGGAAATGGAACCTGTGCACGAAAGTAGGGTACGAACGGAATGCCGCGGAGAATGTCGCCCCAGACGGCATCTCGTACGACCTGGTCCTCCCGGCGGGCAACGACTACCTGTACGGCGGCGCCGGCGTGGAGTTCTTCCCGCTCGGAAACGACCTCCTGCGGCTCCACGCGGTGTATTTCCGCGACAACCACGACCGGGTGAACAACTTCGACATCGGCATCACCTGGCGGTTCAATATCTACAAGCGATAAACCGCTCTACAGCCGGAAGGCGGTTTCCTTGAAGATTTCGGAAACGGTCGGGTGCGGGAAGACGACCTTCTTGAGCTGCTCGACGGTCATGCCCTGCTCGATGGCGATGCAGGCGCTGTGGA
>CAMYWP010000098.1 GCA_947302825.1 uncultured Bacteroidales bacterium | reverse complement strand
GCCTTGAGGAGGCCTTCCAGGATGTGGGCGCGCTTCTGGGCCTTGTCCAGTTCGAAGCGGGTGCGCCGCACGACGACCTCGTGGCGGAAGTCCACGAAATTCTGGAGGATTTCCTTGAGGGACAGGGTGCGCGGACGGCCCTTCACGAGGGCGACGTTGTTGAACGAGAAGCTGCTCTGGAGCGGGGTGTACTTGAACAGGGTGTTCAGCACGACGCCGGAGTTCACGCCCTGCTTGAGGCGGATCACCACGCGGATGCCCTCGCGGGAGCTTTCGTCATTGATGTAGGAGATGCCTTCGATCTTCTTCTCGTCGGCGAGCTGCGCGATCTTCTCGATCATCTCGCGCTTGTTCACCATGTAGGGGATCTCGGTGACGACGATGGTCTCGTGACCCTTGTCGTCCACCTCGATATCGGTCTTGGAGCGCACCACGACGCGGCCGCGGCCGGTCTCGTAGGCCTCCCGGATGCCGCTGCGGCCCATGACGATGCCGCCGGTCGGGAAGTCGGGACCCTTGATGTACTGCATCAGTTCGTCCGTGGTGATCTCGGGATTGTCGATGTAGGCGCAGATGGCGTCGCAGCATTCGCCCAGGTTGTGCGGGGCCATGTTGGTGGCCATACCCACGGCAATGCCGGAGGCGCCGTTGAGCAGCAGCAGGGGAGCCTTGGTGGGAAGTACGGTGGGTTCCTCCAGGGTGTCGTCGAAGTTGAGCGTCATGTCCACGGTGTCCTTGTCCATGTCGCCCAACACATCTTCGGCCATCTTCTGCAGTTTGGCCTCCGTGTAACGCATGGCGGCGGGGGAGTCACCATCTACAGAGCCGAAGTTGCCCTGGCCCTTGACCATGGGATAGCGCTGGTTCCAGTCCTGGCCCAGGCGCACCATGGCGTCGTATACGCTGGAGTCCCCGTGGGGATGGAATTTACCCATCACCTCACCCACGATACGGGCACTCTTCTTGGTTTGACCGTTATAGCTGAGCCCCATGTTGTCCATGCCGAACAGAACGCGGCGCTGGACCGGCTTGAGGCCGTCACGGGCATCCGGAAGCGCACGGGAAACAATCACCGACATGGAATAGTCGATGTAGGCGGTGCGCATCTCGTGATCTATCTCCACTTGCTCGATGTAACCGCTTCCCTGCGGCTCCTCGAGCCCGTTCTTCTCTTCGATATTGTCCATATTCTACTTACCTTTCTATAAACATACAAAGATAAGCAAAAATTCCGGGATTTCAATACCTAATTTAGGGTAAGGACGTAGGTTGTGGAAATGCCGCCGAACTCTTCCAGGACCATGGTACTAAGCTGCCCGTTTTTCTTGTAATCCAGCTCCATGCCGGAATAACCTTTGGGAAGCGTCTGGCGCACTTTGATCACTACGTGTTTGCCACCGTCTTTGGTGGGAGTGACGGTAAGGTCGGCGTCCATTTCCCGGGCGATTTCCTCATATCGGCCTGCGATGCCATAGAGGATGGCATTACTCTGGGCTTTAATCGTTTTGTTGCTATCCATGTTCATGTCCAGCGACACACCGCGCAGGTCCATGCGCAGCATGGAGCCGTCGATGATGAAGTAATCGCCGTCCGGTTTGGTATACAGCATGGCCAGCTGGTCGGGGGCGGTGTATGTGAGGGTGCCTTCGCTTTTGATGACTTTTCCGGTAACCTTCAGGGTTTTGGCCTGGGTGAACGTCCCTTCCAGGGTTTGGGCCCCGGCGGTGAGACCGCAAAGGAGCAGTACGAATGTCAGTATTTTTTTCATAACGGATACTTTTTCTACAAATTATTTGCCATTCTTATCATCGGCCTCTTTCTGGTCGAAAGCCTTGACGATTTTGGTGACCAGCGGGTGGCGGACGATGTCTTCGTTGGTGAAGCGGATGGTGGCGATGCCTTTGATGCCTTCCAGCAGGGCGATACCCCGGAGCAGGCCGCTGTCTTCCCGGCGGGGAAGGTCGATCTGGGTGGCGTCGCCGGTGACGATGAACTTGGCGCTGGAGCCCATGCGGGTGAGAAACATTTTCAGCTGGCCCAGGTTGGTGTTCTGGGCTTCGTCCAGGATCACGCAGGCGCGGTCCAGCGTTCGGCCTCGCATATAGGCCAGGGGAGCGATCTGGATGGTGCCGTCGGCCATGAATTCCTGCAGTTTGCGGGAGGGAATCATGTCCGAAAGGGCGTCGTACAGCGGCTGCAGGTACGGATCCAGCTTCTCCTTCAGGTCTCCGGGCAGGAAACCCAGGCGCTCGCCGGCTTCCACGGCAGGCCGGGTGAGGATGATACGCTTGATTTCCCGGTTCTTAAGGGCGCGCACCGCCAGGGCAATGGCCATATAGGTTTTGCCGGTTCCGGCCGGGCCGATAGCGAAAATGAGGTCGTGGTCGAAATAGGCGTTCACCAGTTCCTGCTGGGTTTTCCCCCTGGCGCGTATGGGCTTTCCGTCGGTGCCGTGGACGATGATGGCGTCCGGGCCGGGATGGAAGTGGCCGTTCCCGCTGCCGGAGAAAATGTCCTCTACGTCGTACACGGTGAGGTTCATCTTATGATGGCGCCGCTCCACCAGTTCGGCGAAACGGATGTTGAATTCGGCAATGTCGCTTTCCTGGCCCTCCAGGATGAGCTGGTTGCCCCGCGCCACCACTTTCAGGTGGGGAAAATACGAGCAAAACTCGCTGAGTATTTTGTTGCCGACCCCGAAGATTTCGATGGGATCGATGGCGTCCAACGTGACGGTTTTCTTCATAAGTGCGCAAATATACTACTTTTATTTGGCTTGATTTTGGAAAAAAGCGTAATTTTGCAGATTAAGGAGGATTATGTATGAAAAAGACCTTGGTCCTGTTTCTGGCTCTTGCGCTTCTGTGCGTAAGCAGTTGTGACTTCATCCGCACGCTGGCCGGGCGCCCCACGACGGCGCAGGTAGAGCAGCTGCGGAGGGAGCAGATGGCTGCCGAGGAAGCGCGGCATCAGGCGCGGCTGGATTCCATGGCCCGCGCGGAAAAGGCTTTGGCCGATTCCCTGGCCGCCCTGGAAGCCCATTTGCTGGACTCCCTTTCCCAGTCTAATGGAACCCTTCTGAACCCTGCCAAACTGGGCGGGCTGTTCACCACCAAACTGGAAGCCAAATATTATTTGATTGTGGGAGCGTTCAGGGGCCGCTATTACGCCGAACGCAAACTGAACGCCTGCAAGGATGCCGGATATTCGAATGCAACCATCATCAGCTTCCGCAATGGACTGCTGGCCGTGGGCATCTGTCCCTCCAACAGTTTGAACGAAAGCCTGAAAACCCTTAATCAGCTGCGTGGAACGGGGGTTTGTCCCAAAGACAGCTGGATCCTGGTAAACGAATGATGAAAAAATTGCTGTCCCTGCTGGTTGCCCTGCTGACGGCAACTGGGCTCCACGCGCAGTATCGCGTCTCTCTGGAAGACCTGGACGACTCCGAAACCGTCCGGGCCTTCAAAGAACATGTGGGCTATTGGGCCGGTGCTCAGCTGGAAGGCCGGAAGGCCGGATCGGAAGGGGAGCGCATGGCGGCCGATTACCTGGCGGAAAAGCTGATGGAATACGGCGTGGAGCTGCTTACTTCGGGCAATGAGTTCAAACTGGCCGAACATGCCGATACCCTTACCTCCCGCAACGTGATGGGCGTCATCCCGGGTTGGGACAAGAACATGAACGAGCACTATATAGTGGTGGGCGCGCGCATGGACAACCTGGGTATGGATCAGTACACCGTAGACGGAGAGCGGGTAAACCGCATCTATTTCGGTGCCAACGGCAATGCCACCGGCATGGCCATGCTGGTGGAACTGGCCCGGAAACTGGCCCTGGCCCAGCCCCTGCTTCGAAGAAGTATCCTGCTGGTGGGTTTCGGCAGCTCCTGCGAGTCCTTCGCCGGTGCCTGGTATTTGCTGAACCGTTCCCTGGCCGACGAGGTGACCAACATCGACGCCATGGTGAATCTGGACATGCTGGGCCTCGCCTCCAATGGATTCTGGGCCTACACCGCATCCAACACCGATTTGAACACCATCGTGCAGACCCTTCAAGGGGAACTGCTGCCCATCCAGGCGCAGATTGCCACCCAGGAGCCTTATCCCGGAGACCATATGGTCTTTTACGACAAACAGATTCCCTCCGTCCTGTTCACCACGGGGCGTTATCCGGAGCACGGAACGGGCCGGGATACCTATTCCCTGGTGGATTTCGAGGGCATGGAACGCGAACTGGAATACATATACAGTTATGTGCTGCGCCTGGCCAACGGCCAGCGCCCGCTGTTCCACGGCACCACGGAAAGCAAGAAGGAGCGTCCTGTCGGCGTGTATGCATACAGTGACGTGGAGGTGAAACCCATGTTCCTGAATTCCCCCGATCCTGCCACCTTCATGGAGCGCTGGGTGTACCAATACCTGAAATATCCCAGCTATGCGGTGGATAATGGCATCCAGGGCCGTGTACTGGTGGATTTTATCATCGACGAAAAGGGAGAGGTGCAGGATGTGAAAGTCTCGCGCGGCATCCATCAGGTACTGGACGATGAAGCCGTCCGGGTGGTGAGTGCCTCGCCCAAGTGGCGGCCAGGCCGTCACCACGGCAAGAAGGCCAAGGTGGCCATGACCATCGCGGTGGATTTCAAACTGAGTAAAGACAAAGGCAAATTCGGTATCAACGGAAAGACTTTGAAATAAGCTATGGATTATAACTTTTTAGAGATTGAGAAGAAGTGGCAGCAGTGGTGGGCCCAGAACAAGACCTACCGTGCCTGTGTAGATTCCGACAAACCCAAATATTATGTGCTGGACATGTTCCCGTACCCCAGCGGTGCGGGTTTGCATGTGGGCCATCCGCTGGGCTATATCGCCAGCGATATCTTCGCCCGCTACAAGCGGCTGAAAGGCTTCAACGTGCTGCATCCCATGGGCTACGACGCCTTCGGTCTTCCGGCCGAGCAATACGCCATCCAGACGGGACAGCATCCGGAAAAGACCACCCACGACAACGTGGCGCGGTACCGGCAGCAGCTGGACCGGATTGGCTTCTCCTTCGACTGGGACCGCGAATTCCGCACCTCAGACCCGGATTATTATAAATGGACGCAGTGGGCTTTCCTGAAAATGTTCGGCTGCTGGTACGACAAGGACGCCGAAAAAGCCCGTCCCGTTGAAGAACTGGTGGCTGCTTTTGAGAAAGGTGGCTCCACCGCGGTGAACGCCGCCTGCAGCGAAGGCCCGGCTTTTACGGCAGGGGAGTGGAAGGCTTTCTCGGAAAAGGAAAAGGCCGATGTCCTGATGCGCTACCGCATTGCCTATCAGGGCGAAAGCACCGTGAACTGGTGCCCGGCCCTGGGTACCGTGCTGGCCAACGACGAAGTGAAGGACGGTTTCTCCGAGCGCGGCGGTTTCCCGGTGTTCCAGAAGAAGATGACCCAGTGGCAATTGCGCGTATCGGCCTATGCCGGCCGCCTGCTGGATGGGCTGGACCGTCTGGACTGGACGGAATCCCTCAAGGAGATGCAGCGCAACTGGATCGGCCGCAGTGAGGGCGCCGAAATGGTGTTCCAGGTGGAATGCGACGGCGTGCAGCACGACGTGACCATCTTCACTACGCGTGCCGATACAGTGTTCGGTGTCACCTTCATGGTACTGGCCCCGGAAAGCGAATGGGTGGAAAAACTCACCTCCAAGGCCCAGCAGGCCGAGGTAGAAGCTTATCTGGAGCAGGTGAAGAAGAAGACCGAGCGCGAAAGGATGGCCGGAAAGGCCGTCACGGGCGTGTTCTCCGGCTCTTACGGCATCAATCCGCTCACCGGCGAGAAAGTGCCGGTGTGGATTGCCGAATACGTGCTGGCCGGTTACGGAACGGGCGCCATCATGGCCGTTCCGGCCCACGACAGCCGCGACTATGCCTTCGCCAAGAAGTTTGGCCTGCCCATCATTCCCCTCATTGAAGGGGCCGATGTCTCCGAGCAAAGTCTGGACGCCAAGGAGGGTATCATGTGCAACAGCGGTTTCCTGAACGGCCTTACGGTGAAACAGGCCATCCCCGCCGCCATCGATTACGTGGAGAAGCACGGCATCGGCCGTCGGAAAGTGAATTATCGCATCCGCGATGCCATTTTCTCCCGTCAGCGCTATTGGGGCGAACCTTTCCCTATTTATTATAAGGACGGCATTGCCACCCCGCTGCCTATGGAGGCACTGCCGCTCACGCTGCCGGAAATTGACCAGTACAAACCCACCGAGGACGGTCAGCCGCCGCTGGCCCGCGCCAAGGATTGGACATACAACGGATATCCGCTGGAAACCAGCACCATGCCCGGTTTCGCCGGCTCCAGCGCCTATTACCTCCGCTATATGGATCCGCATAACACGGAGGCCCTGGTGAGCCGTGAGGCCGATGAATACTGGCGCAACGTAGACCTGTATATCGGCGGAACGGAACACGCCACGGGCCACCTGATTTACAGCCGTTTCTGGAACAAATTCCTCTGGGATCTGGGCTATGTGTGCGAGGACGAACCTTTCTGCAAGCTCATCAACCAGGGCATGATCCAGGGGCGTTCCAACTTCGTATACCTGATTCCCGGCACCAATAAATTCGTGTCGGCCGGTCTGAAAGACCAGTACGAGACCATTCCGGTGCACGTGGACGTGAATATCGTGTACAACGACAAGCTGGATATCGAGGCTTTCCGCGCCTGGCGGCCGGACTATAAAGATGCCGAATTCGTGCTGGAAGACGGCATACGCATCTGCGGCTGGGCCATCGAAAAGATGTCCAAGAGCATGTACAACGTGGTGAATCCGGACAAGATCTGCGACACCTACGGGGCCGATACCCTCCGTCTGTACGAGATGTTCCTGGGACCCATTGAGCAGGCCAAGCCCTGGGATACCAAGGGCATCGACGGCGTGAACCGCTTCCTCAAGAAGTTC
>CAMYWP010000097.1 GCA_947302825.1 uncultured Bacteroidales bacterium | reverse complement strand
ATCCTAGTTTCCTAAAGAAACTGACGCTCGTTTAAATTTGCTTGCTTGTACTTTTAGTCTTTCAATATTGTCAATGAGCCGTAAAAAATCCCGTTCGTTTCAAACGGGACTGCAAAGGTAGTAATTATTTCCGAACCGGCAAATTTTTTCTGCAAAAATTTCAGAAAAAAAGAAATCCCCGGTCGAGCCGGGGATCACAAGTGTCTTTACAAATTCGCTATGGGTCTTATTACGAAGCGGAATTCGCGCTCTGTGGCGGGGAGACGATACTTCTCCAGCGGCCGCCGGCCCCAGGAGTTGATACCGCCCACGCCCATCTGTATGGCATCCACATGGATATAGGTGTTCCCGGAGGGCACCAGCTCCTGAGGATGACGCGCTACGCCGTATTGACCGTTGTGGTTCTTCTGGGGCGTGTCCCCTTCCGGTGCCACCACGTCCAGATCGGCTATGGAATACGGGAGGGCAGATGCCGAGAAATCCAGCGGTGCCGATACTTCCAGGCCGTTGCCTCCCTCGTTCAGGATACGCAGGAAGCGAAGCCCCGTATGGGTGCCGGACTCCTGCGTGCGCACGTACCCGTAATGATATTGTTCTGCCACGCTCTGCTGATATCGGCCTAACAAAGCAGCGCTGTTGCGGTCGGCGTAGTTTTCCCAAGGACCCAGGCCGAAGAAATCCAGCCGGTCGAAGGAAGCCGGCATGGCAAAGGCCATTCCGAAGCGGAACAGGTCCGGCGCCTCTGACAGGCCGCCGGCATCGGCCATCTTCTCCACCACGCTGAGCGTGCCGTCGGAGGTGACCCGATAGAAGACCGACACCGCCGCCTTTCCGCCGATGGGCGCATATTCCACCTCAACCAGGCAGGCACCATCCTGCGGCGTAACGCGGAAGGCCGATACCTCAAAAACGGGATTCCGCCACATCGCCTGCTTGAAATGCAGGCCGGCACCGAGGTCGTTTTCCACGGGCGCGCGGTTAAAGCAGGGCATAAGCGGCTGCGTGAGCAGTTCCTTACGCTCTACGGTATAGGAATCCAGTGCGCCGGTGCGTTTGTCAAAGCTGGCAGTCCAGAGCGCTTCGCGTTCGCCGGCGGTGCCGGGAGCCGGCAGGAATCCGGTGAGCACCAGCACCTGTGAGCTGTCGTACAGGCCCAGATGGCCGCCCTCGCACTCCAACAGCAGCGGACGGCTGTCGCGGAGCAGAATCTGGTCATAGGCCAGTTCCCAGCCCGCCGGGAGCAAAGGTCGCGCCCTTTTGAGCACATAGCGTACCGTGAGGGTAAGGGTTCCGGGAATATCCTCCACCGGGCCGATACCCAGGTCCAGTTCCGTAGACTTCTGCGGACGGACAAACAGCTCCTCTACCACGCCTGAGCGCACGGGAACGCCGTCGGCCTCCAGGCTCCAGAGCAGTCGCACATCGGCCAAATCCCGGAAGAAGTATTCATTACAGATGGTCAAAGCCTCCGGCGTGCCGGAAGTGAGGATGTCCCGGTACTGGTAACGGACTTCATAGGCGTGCGGATGCAGGCTGCGGTCGGCCGCAATAACGCCGTTGCAGTTGAAGGAACCGTCGGAGGGATCGGCCGGATTGTAATCGCCGCCGAAGGCGAAGAATTTCCCGTTCCAAAGTGCCTGGTCCTGTAAGTCCCAGATGAAACCGCCTTGGTAGGCCGGATACTTGCGCACCAGGTCCCAATACTCCTTGAAATTACCCATGGAATTGCCCATGGCGTGGGCGTACTCGCACTGGATGAGCGGACGGTCCGGCTTACTGGATACGTAGGTCTCGCACTCGTCCGGCGACCAGTACATAGGGCACACCACGTCGGAACAGTCGTAGGGGCCCATGAGCGCATTCTCGTACTGAACGGGGCGGCTGGGATCGTAGGCCTTGATCCAGTCCCGGCTGTCCACGAAGTTGGGACCGGCGCCGGCCTCGTTGCCCAGGCTCCATACAATCACCGAAGGGTGGTTGAAATCGCGCTGGACCATGCGCTGGTCGCGTACCAGGTGCGCAGCACGGAACTGCGGGTCCTGTGCCAGGGTTTCGCCGTCCCTATAGCCCATGCCGTGGGATTCGATATTGCCTTCGTCCACCACATACAGGCCGAAACGGTCGCACAGTGCCAGCCAGCGGGGGTCGTCGGGATAATGGCAGGTGCGCACCGCATTGATATTCAGTTCTTTCATGATGCGGATATCCCGAATCATGTCTTTCTCGGAAACGATATAGCCCTTGGTGGGATGCATTTCGTGCCGATCGGCCCCCTTGATCAGAACGGGCTGGCCGTTGATAAGCAGCTGGGCGTCTTTGATTTCCACCGTGCGGAAACCCACTTCAAAGGGGGCGCTCTCCACCACGTTGCCCAAAGCATCCAGGGCGCTCACCTGCAGGCGATACAAATAAGGAGTCTCTGCGCTCCAGGGCTTCACGGCACTCACTTGCGTCTGGGCTTGAGCCCTCCCCTTCCGGGGCTTGGCCGATAAGATGGCCACCTGGGCCCCAGTGGCATCGTACAGATCCCCGCGCACGGAGGTGATGCCGGAGGTGACATCGGCCTGCAGTTGTAGGGAACCATCGGCCCCGGCGAGGATGTGTACGTCCTCCAGGCGCTGTTTCTCGCGCGTGTAGAGATAAATGCCGCGGGATATGCCGCTCAGACGCCAGAAATCCTGGTCCTCCAGATAAGTGCCGTCGCACCAGCGGAAGATTTCCAGGGCAATCACGTTCTGGCCCGGCTTCACGAATTTGCTTACGTCAAAGCGGGCTTCCAGCTTGCTGTCCTCGCTGTAACCCACCATTTTCCCGTTCACCCACACGCGCACGTTGGAGGTGGCGCTGCCGATACAAAGGTACACCGGCTGCTTTTCCCAATCGGCCGGAAGGTCAAACACCCGGCGGTACTGGCCCACGTGATTGCCCTCCTTGGGCACGATGGGCGGCGTATTGGGCTGCAGGCCCTTCCAGGCATAGCCGATATTAACATACACCGGATTCCCGTAGCCGTTGAGCTCCCACAGGCCGGGAACGGGCATTTCGGCCCAGCCGGCATCATTGTAGTTGATGGCCTCGAAGCCCTTCAGGCGTTTTTCCACCGTTTCGCTCCAGTGGAAACGCCAGCGGCCGTTAAGTGAGAGGGTCTGCTGCTGGTCTGTCACAAAACTGGTGTGCATGGGAAGGCGGTTCTCCTGAAAGACTTCAGGATCCTGCCAGGGTTCCAATTTTCGGGCTTGCAAAGAGGTAAGGGCCATAAGGGCCAGGGAAAGAAGGACGAGTTTTTTCATAATGTACAAAGATAGCAAATAATTATTTGGTAACTTTGTGGCCGATATGGAAAAGCAAGTGTCCCTCTGGCAGATTTTCAAGGTTTTCGCCAAAATCGGTGCGTTCACCATTGGCGGAGGCTATGCCATGATTCCGCTCATCCAGGCCGAGCTTTCCCGCCGGGGCTGGATCTCGGAAGACGAGCTGCCGGACATCGTGGCGCTTTCCCAGAGCGCGCCGGGCGTGATGGCGGTGAACATCTCCATCTTCGCCGGACATAAGCTGCGGGGCTTCAAAGGCAGCGTGGCGGCCACGCTGGGCAGCATCACGCCGTCGTTCCTGATGATCCTGGCCATCGCCATGTTCTTCGTGGCCTTCAAAGACAATCCGTACGTGGAACGCGCATTCAAGGGAATTCGGCCCGTGGTGGTATCGCTCATCGCCGTGCCCATGGTGAACATGGCCCGCCGCTCCTGCAAAAACGTCTGGCACTGGCTCCTGGCCGTGGTTTCGCTGCTGCTGGTGGCCTTCCTCAACGTTTCGCCCATTTACATCATCCTGTGCGTGCTGGTGCTGGGCTTCAGCATAACCTATTATAAGGAGGGCCGATGGAAACGTTAGCGTTGTTGGCCCAGCTGGCCTGGACATTCTTCGTCATCGGCGCCTTTACCTTCGGCGGCGGTTATGCCATGCTGTCCCTCATCCAGAACCAGGTGGTGGTGGAACACGGCTGGATTTCCGAAGCTACCTTCACGGACATCGTGGCCATTTCGCAGATGACGCCCGGTCCTATCGGCATCAATAGCGCCACTTATGTGGGTTACGACGTGTTGCTAGGCGCTTCCGGCAGTCCGATGCTGGGGGTGATCGGCTCCCTCACGGCCACCCTGGCCCTTATGCTGCCGTCTTTCGTGATGATGCTGCTCATCGTGAAGTTCTACTTCCGCTTCAAAAACAGCACGCTGTATGCCGGCACCCTGGCCTGGCTCAAGCCGACCGTGGTGGGCCTTATCGGCGCAGCGGCCATCATCCTTATCTTGAAAACCTCCTGGACCGGCGGTGTGCCTTCTGTCCAAGTGGTGGCCGAAAACTTCCCCGACTGGAAAAGCTGGGTGCTGCTGGGCGGCGCCTTCGTAGCCGGCTACTGGGGCAAAGTGAACCCCATCTACCTGATTCTGGCCGGCGCCGTCCTGGGTTTGCTGCTCTACTGATTACCAGGCGGGTTTTTCGAGCTGTGCCAGTTCTTCGGGGGTGCGGGCGGGTTGGCGGTCCAGGCCGATCTGGCCGCGGCAATCCAGCGAATAGTTCAGACCCATGGCGTCGAAGATGGCGAAAGCGTGATCCAGGGATTCGTTGAAGCGGGCGAAGTCCTTCTTATCGGCCGCACACCACTGGATTTCCGACAGGGCGCACATACGGGGCAGGAGCATATACTCCAAGTGCTCCGGTGTAGGGATGTATTCGGTCCAGAGGTTGGCCTGTACGCCCAGGATGTGCTTTTCGGAACCGGGAACAAGTCCGTCGAACGGCTCATAGCTGTACACTTTCTCTATTGGCAGGAAGCCGCCGATACCCAACGGTTCTTTGTCACGCTCGTGGCTCTGATAGTAGTCGAAATACAGGTGACTGCTGGGGGTCATAATGGCGTCGAAGCCCTTGGCGGCGGCCTTGATGCCGCCTTCCACGCCGCGCCAGGACATCACCGTGGCACCTTCGGCCAGTTCGCCTTCCAGGATTTCATCCCATCCGATAATCTTGCGGCCATGGGCATTGAGGAAGTCCTGGATGCGGGCGGTGACGTAGTTCTGCAGGTAGTGCTTGGCCATCGGCCCCTTCTTGATACCCAGCTGGCGCATCTTGGCGGCGCATTTGGGGCAGTGCTCCCACGGAATGCCTTCGGACTCGTTGAAGGCTTCGTCGCCGCCGATATGGATGTATTCCGAAGGGAAGATCTCCATCACCTCCGTAAGGACATCCTCCAGGAAGGTGTAAATCTGCTCGTTGCCGGCGCAGAGAATGTCGGGCGCCACACCCCAGCGGGTCCAGACCTCATAGGGACCGCCGGTACAACCCAGCTCCGGATAAGCGGCCAGGGCCGCCACCATGTGACCGGGGAGATCGATTTCCGGAATCACGGTAATGCCCCGCTTGGCGGCATAATCCACAATCTCCTTCATCTCTTCCTGGGTATAGAAGCCGCCGTAGCGGATACCGTCGTTGGAGCCCCAGTCTTTCCCGATCATGGTTCCGTTGCGCCAGGCGCCCACTTCCGTAAGGCGGGGGTATTTCTTCACTTCCATCCGCCAGCCCTGGTCTTCCGTGAGATGCCAGTGGAAGCGGTTCAGCTTGTAGGCGGTCATCACGTCCAGGTAGCGCTTGGTTTCCTCGATGGTGAAGAAATGGCGACAGGGATCCAGGTGCATCCCGCGGTAGGCGAAGCGAGGCTGGTCCAGGATGTTCACGCAGGGCAGCACCCAATCGGCCTTCACTGCCTCCTTGCCATAAATGGCTGCAGGAAGCATCTGCTTCAGGGTTTCGCAGGCATAAACGAAGCCGTTCAGGGCCGATGCTTCCACCGTAACGCTCTTGGGCGTAATATTGATGGCGTATTGCTCAGCAGCCAGGCTGGGATTGACGCGGAAAGTCATTCCGCCTTCGTCCCATTTGCACTGGGTGCCGGTGGCCGTCTCAACGGCCTCCACAAAGCGGAGGACGGCGGCCATCGAGGCTTCGTCCAGATCGTCTTCAAAGTGTACCGCGGCGCCCTTCACGCAGAAGGAACCGTCGCTGACGGCAACATCGGCCGGCATGGGAATCACCTGGAAAGCCTGGGGCTGCGGCTGAGCGCAGGAAAACACCGCCAGGGCAGAAAGAAAAAGAAGAATTCGCTTCATAGCGTGGATGTTAGTTATTGATTATTAGCACTTTATTCTACTGATTCACTGTTAGTTACCTCCACGGGCCGACGACGAAGGACAAGCCAGGCAGTGCCGCCATACAGGCCGATGACCCCCGTGTTCACCACCAAGCGCAGCCAAAGGGCGTCGATGTGGCCGAAAGAGAAGCGGAAGGCCCCGTAAGCCACCCCCATCAGCAGGAAAAACGCGCCGATCCGCTTCCAGTTATACGGGATGGGATAGTACTTCGCCCCCAGCCAGGCGCTGATGATGAACATCACCAGATAGCTGGCCAGATGGCCCCAGGCCGATGCCCAATAGGAGAAGCGCGGCATAAACGTCACATTCACCACGGTGGTAACCAAAAGTCCCGCCAGGGTAATCCAGATGGCCATCTGCGTTCGGCCGGAGAGCTTGTACCACATCGATACGTTGAAGAGCATACCCAGCAGCATATAGCTCAGGAGCATGATGGGCACCACACCCACGCCCACGCGGAAATCCCGTCCCAGGAAAAGGGAAATGATGTCGATATAGCCGATCACTCCCAGGAACACCAGGCCGCAGAAGGCCGTAAAGTATTCCATCACCACGGCATAGAGCTCCTTGGAACCCTTGTCCCGCGCCCGCTGGAAGAAGAAGGGTTCGGCCGCATAGCGGAACATCTGGATAAACAGGTTCATGATCACCGCCAGCTTCACGGCCGCCTGGTAGACGCCCAAGGAGGCACGCCAGGCTTCCGAGGAAGTGTCGAAGTAGCGGAATAGCACCCTGTCCAGGAAGTCGTTGGCTACGCCCGGCAGAGCCGCCACCATAAGCGGCAGGGAGTATATCAGCAGGCGTTTCACCACGCCGCTGTCCCATATCGGCCTTAAACGAAGCATATCCGGGACGAACAGGGCCAGGCAAAGCACGCAGCTCACGAAGATG
>CAMYWP010000096.1 GCA_947302825.1 uncultured Bacteroidales bacterium | reverse complement strand
ATTTCCATCAGGCGCCCGGCTCTCCGAAACTGGTGGCCGAAGAGGGAGAATACTCCGATTCCGTCTTTGATTCCTTGACGATAGATTCCCAGGGCTTGTATGCCCGGCATACGGAAAGTTCCTTTGAGATTGGCTATGAATCCACGGTGGAAGATGCCCAGGGGAATCATTTTTCCTCCTACTGGTGGGACGCCACGCCCCGGCTGCAGGACCTTCAATGGAAGGACTGCGCGGCCACGGCTTGCCGGCGGGCGGTGGCCCAGATCGGCCCGCAGAGCGTTCCCGGCGGGAAATACACCCTCATCGTAGACAGTGAATGCGCCGCCAAACTGCTTACGCCTGTGCTCAGTGCGCTGGGCGGCTTTTCCTTGCAGCAAAAGAACTCTTTCCTGGTGGACAGCCTGAACAAAAAGCTGTTCCCGGAGCAGCTCACCATCCTGGATGCACCGCGTACTCCCGGCGACACCGGCTGCCGCCTCTTCGACAGCGAAGGCGTGGCCACCCAGGAGCGGGCTATCATTGAAAAAGGCGTTGTAAAAACTTATTTCTTAAATACTTACATGGCCGCCAAGATGGAGCTTCCGCCCACCGTGGAAGATGCCACCCGCGTGAAACTGCTGCCGGTTGGAGACGCCCAAACGCTGGAAGATCTCCTGCAGCAAGTGGGCGACGGCATCCTGGTCACCGGCTTCAACGGCGGCAATTCCAACCCCGCCACCGGCAACTTCTCCTACGGCATCGAGGGCTTCCTGATCAAGGACGGCCAGCGCGTGCATCCTGTACGCGAACTGCTCATCACCGGCAATTTCCTCACCCTGTGGGGAAATCTGCTGGCCACCGCCCAGGACGCCCGTCCCTGCCTGTCCAAACTCATCCCCTCCCTCGCTTTCAAAGAAGTAGATGTAAGCGCATGAAGACTGCTGTTGTCATACTGAATTACAACACCAGGGATTACTTGAAGCGGTTCCTGCCGGGACTTGTTGCTTCCTGCAAGGGGCAGGACGCCCAGGTGATAGTGGCCGATAATGCCTCTTCGGACGACAGCGTGGCCCTGATGCAGGCCGAATTCCCGGAGGTTCCGCTTATCCAGCTGGACCGGAATTACGGCTTCACGGGCGGCTACAACAGGGCCCTGGCGCAGCTGGAGGCCGATTATCACCTGCTCATCAATTCGGATATCGAGGTGCCGGAAGGCTGGCTGCAGCCGTTAATAGAGTGGATGGACAGCCATCCGGACTGCGGTGCCTGCGGGCCCAAACTGCTTTCCTATGCCCAGCGGGACCACTTTGAATATGCCGGCGCGGCGGGCGGACTTATAGACCGTTATGGCTATCCCTTCTGTCGCGGACGCATCCTGCAGAACATAGAAAAGGACAAGGGGCAGTACGACACCCCGGCCCATGTGCTCTGGGTAAGCGGCGCCTGCATTTTGGTCCGTGCCAGCGTATGGAAGGCCCTGGGCGGCCTGGACGAGCGTTTCTTCTGCCACATGGAAGAGATAGACCTTTGCTGGCGCATGCAGTTGCAAGGCTGGAAAGTGACCGTGGTGCCCCAGTCGTCCGTGTATCATATCGGCGGCGGCACCCTCCCCAACGAATCCCCCTTCAAACTGCGTCTGAACTACCGCAATAACTTACTGCTGTTGGAGAATAATTTGCCTGCAACATTTGCTGCTAGAGATTCTCACGGCCCTGGCGGGCCTCAGAATGACAAGAATGGGGGCGTGCCTCAGAATGAGAAAAAAGCACGGAGAAAGGCGCGGAGGCGGATTTTTGTGCGGATGTGCCTGGACGGATGCTCGGCTTTGGTGTACCTGGTCACGCGGCGGTGGAGTTTCTACCAGGCCGTCGTTCAGGCCCACAAGGAGTATTATCAGCTCCGGAAACCCGGCACCATACCGCCGCATCCGCATCGGCCTGAAGGATTATACAACAGGTGGATCATTCCGCGCGCGTTCGCGATGTTCAGAAAAAAATAGTATATTTGCAGGATATAGGGGAAATGATTTAAAGTTATGAAGATCATTATCGAAGGAGCCGGACAGACCGGATCGCACCTGGCCAAGATGCTCAGCGTGGAATCCAACGAAATTGCTGTCATCGACAGCGATTCCGCCCGTATCCGCCAACTGGCCACCCAGGCCGACGTAGTCACCCTGCAGGGACCGCCCTCCAGCATCCGCCTGCTCAAGGAAGCAGGCTGCGCCGACGCCGACCTTTTCATCGCCGTGAATCCCCGCATGGACCAGAGCGTGAACATCGTGAGCGCCCTGCTGGCCAAGAAGCTGGGTACCAAGCGCGTGATTGCCCGCATCGACGACCAAGCCTACCTTTCCCCGGAAAACAAGCTGCTGTTCAAGGACATGGGCCTGGATATGATGTTTTTCCCGGAAAAGAGCGCCAGCGACGAAATCGTGGACATGCTGCGCAGCAATTCATCGGCCGATACCCTGGACTTCGCCCGCGGCAAACTCCAGCTCACCGTGTTCAAGCTGGACGACGATTCCCCTCTCCTGGATATGAACGTGGCGGAATTCGCCCACGCAGTGAAAAAAATTCAGGCCGATGGCGATTTCCGCATCGTAGCCATCTCCAGAGGCGGTAAGACCATCATCCCCAAGTTCGACACCGGGTTCAAGTACCACGACTTCCTCTATATCATCGCCCGCCGCGACGCCATGCCCGCCCTCATGAAATTCCTGGGCAAGGACAAGATCGACATCCGTCGCGTGATGATCCTGGGCGGCAGCGAGATCGGCCACATGGTGGCGGAAAAGCTGGCTGAACAGAAGCTGGACGACATCAAACTCATCGACATTAACCACGAACACTGCCGCTATCTGTCGGAGGTCCTTCCCGATGAAGTAAGCGTAGTTTGCGGCGACGTCCGCAATTCGGATTTCCTCCTGGAAGAGGATATGCGCAGCTATCAGGCGGTGCTCTCCTTCACCGGCAACGACGAAGTGAACATCCTCGCCTGCGTGGTGGCCAAGAAACTGGGCGTTCCCCGCGTAATCGCCCAGGTGGAGAATTTGGAATACCTGCGCCTGGCCGAAGAAATGGGCGTAGATACCGTGATTAACAAGAAACTGATTACAGCCAGCCGCATCTTCAAGTTCACCTTGTCCGACAAGGTGCGTTCCGTGCGCTATGTTAGCGGAACGGATGCGGAGGTGCTGGAATATACGGCCGCTCCGGATTCCCGCGTAACCAAGGGTATCCTGAAGGACATCGAGTTCCCTTCCGATGCCATCATCGGCGGTGTGATCCGCGGCGGAGACAGCTTTATTGCCGTGGGCCATACGCACATTGAGCCCTATGACCGTGTGGCGGTGTTCGCGCTGCCCGAAGCCGTGAAAGAAGTAGATAAAATGTTCAGATAAGCTATGAGTATTCAAAGCGAAAATATTGAAAAGCTGGTGCAGCGGCGTGAAAAAGCCCGCCTGGGAGGCGGCGAAAAACGCATCGAAGCCCAGCATGCCAAAGGAAAGAAAACGGCGCGTGAACGCCTGGCCCTGCTGCTGGATCCCGGCAGTTTCGAGGAATTCGACATGTTTGTGCAGCACCGTTGCACGAATTTCGGGATGGACCAGAGCCATCCGGACGGCGACGGTGTGGTCACCGGCTGCGGCACCATCGGCGGCCGCCCGGTGTACGTGTTCGCCCAGGATTTCACGGTGAATGGAGGTTCCCTGTCCAAGACCATGAGCGAGAAAATCGTGAAGGTGCAGGAAATGGCCCTTCGCAACGGCGCGCCTTGTATCGGCCTGAACGATTCCGGCGGCGCCCGCATCCAGGAAGGCATCGACGCCCTGGCCGGCTACGGGGAAATCTTCGAGCGCAACATCCTGAGCAGCGGTGTTGTGCCCCAGATCAGCTGCATCCTGGGTCCCTGCGCCGGCGGTGCGGTGTATTCCCCCGCCCTCACGGACTTCACCCTCATGGTTAAAAACACCTCCTATATGTTCCTCACCGGCCCGGCCGTAGTGAAAAGCGTCACCGGCGAAGAGGTGAACCAGGAAGAGCTGGGCGGTGCGGCCGTCCACGCTTCCAAGAGCGGTGTGGCTCATTTTGCGGCCGATTCTGAGGAGCAGGCCATCGCCACCATCCGCGAACTGCTGGAGTATCTGCCCCAGAACAATCTGGAAACCGCGCCCCTGGTGGAATCGGCCGATCCCATCAATCGCGTGGACGATGCCCTGAACAGCATTGTGCCCGACAATCCCAACAAGGCCTACGACATGTATGCCGTGATCAAGAGCATCGTGGACGAGGGCAAGTTCCTGGAAGTGCATAAGGATTTTGCCAAGAATATCATCGTGGGCTTTGCCCGCATGAACGGCCGCAGCGTGGGCGTGGTGGCCAACCAGCCTGCAGTGCTGGCCGGCGTGCTGGACATCAATGCCAGCCGCAAGGCCGCGCGCTTCGTCCGCTTCTGCGACGCCTTCAACATTCCGCTGGTCACGCTGGTGGATGTTCCGGGCTTCCTGCCCGGCACCCAGCAGGAATACGGTGCCATCATCACCAACGGCGCCAAGCTGCTGTACGCCTACGGAGAAGCCACGGTGCCCAAGGTAACCGTTACCTTACGTAAAGGTTACGGTGGCGCCCATATCGTCATGAGCTGCAAGCAACTGCGTGGAGACATTAACTACGCCTGGCCCAGCGCACAGATCGCCGTCATGGGGGCCGATGGAGCCGTGAACGTGCTCTATGCCAAAGAAATGAAGGAGGATCCGGAGAAGGCTCAGGCTATCTTCGACGAGAAGAAGAAAGAGTACGAGGAACTCTTCTCCAACCCGTACCAGGCCGCCCAGAAGGGTTATATCGACGATGTGATCGAGCCGCGCAACACCCGCTTCCGCGTGATCCGCGCCCTGGAGCAACTTGCCGGCAAACGGCAGGAAATCCCCGCCAAGAAACACGATAATCTGCCGCTGTAGCCTATGAGAAAGTTCCTGATAACGGTTCTCACCGCGCTGTCGGCCCTGGCCCTGCACGCCCAGAACGTCAGTGACCTCATCATTTCCGAGGCTCTGGCGCAGCCGGATTCCACCGGCATCCTGGACGGATACGGCCGGCGCGGCGGCTGGGTGGAACTGTACAATAAATCCACCGGGACGGTGAACTACGGCGGCTGCTTCCTCACGGACGACCCTGCGCAGCTCCGGAAAAGCATCATCCCCAAGAGCGACAACCGCACCAAGCTGGGACCCCGGCAGGTGGTGCTGTTCTACTGCAGCGGCAACAGGCACGACGGTACTTTCTACACCGACTTCCAGCTGGAACCCGGCAAAACCGTATACCTGGTTTCCAATGATGGTAGAACTATCATTGACTCCCTGCAAATACCTGTCAATCTGCCTGTTGGCAAATCCGTAATTAAGTTGGCTCCGGATATCCGGCAGCAGGAATTCGCGGCCCAGGACCAGCCCGCCATCCCTTCCCCCGGCATCCTGAACGGAGACCGGAACGCCGCTTCCCGCGGTGAACTCATGAAGGAACGGGACCCGCACGGCTGGATCCTTTCCATCACCTCCGTGAGCGTGGTGTTCAGCGCCCTGGCCATCCTCTGGTTCCTCTTCTGGTTCCTGTTTGACCGCCGGGCCAAGAAACAGGCCGAGCCCAAACCGGCCAAAGTGGTGAAGGGAACGCCCGATGCCGAGATTGCGGCCGCCATTGCCGTGGCGCTGGATATGGAGAATTCCGGCGACGTGTACGCCGCCATTGCCACGGCCGTGCATCTGTACCTCACGGAAACCATCCACGACGTAGAGCCGGGCATTATGACCATCACCCGGAAAGAATCCGCCTGGAACAACAAAGCATTGACCTTCAGACGTTTACCTAAATGAGATCCTTCGTCAATCCGTTCCTCAGGATGACAAAATTGTCATTCTGAGCGAAGCGAAGAATCTGTAGACAGAATAAAAAAAGCGAAAAAGATATGAAAGAGTACAAATTCAAAATCAATGGTAAGGATTACGCTGTGACCATCGGCGAGGCAGAGGGAAAACTGCTCTCCGTGAATGTAAACGGCGCCAACTATCAGGTGGAACTGGAGAACGCTCCTGTAGCAGCTCCGGTGCAAGCTCCCACCACTGCGGCTCCTGTGGCAGCAGCCCCGGCGGCGGCAGCACCCGCGGCTCCGGCCGGCGCTGGTGAGAAGGTCAATTCCCCGCTTCCGGGCGTGATTGTGGAGGTGAGCGTGAAGGAAGGCCAGGCCGTCAAGGCCGGCCAGAAGGTGGCCGTACTGGAAGCCATGAAGATGGAGAATGAGATTCCCGCCCCCAAGGACGGCACCATTACCGCCATCCACGTCCAGAAGGGTGACAGCATCCTGGAAGGCGCTCCCGTAGTTAGCATCGCCTGATGGAACACATTCTCGAATCCCTAGCCCAATTCTGGGAGTACACCGGTTTTGCCAACTGCAGCTGGCAGAACCTGGTGATGATCGGGATCGGCCTTATCTTCATCACCCTGGCCATCGTGAAGGAGTGGGAGCCCATGTTGCTGGTTCCCATCGGCTTCGGCATGATCGTGGGCAACATTCCCATGTTCCCCGGCCTGAATATCGGCGTGTATGAAGACGGTTCCGTGCTCAACATCTTGTACCAGGGCGTGAAGCAGGGATGGTATCCCCCGCTCATCTTCCTGGGCATCGGCGCCATGACGGACTTCAGCGCCCTCATTTCGCAGCCGCGCCTCATCCTCATCGGAGCGGCGGCGCAGATGGGTATCTTCGGCGCCTACCTGCTGGCCCTTGCCTTCGGCTTCGCCCCCAACGAGGCCGGCGCCATCGGCATTATCGGCGGCGCAGACGGCCCCACGGCCATCTTCCTGAGCTCCAAGCTGGCACCGGACCTGATGGGTGCCATCGCCGTATCGGCCTATTCCTACATGGCGCTGGTGCCGGTGATCCAGAAGCCCATCATGCTGCTCCTCACCACCAAGAAGGAGCGCCTCATCCGCATGAACAAGCCCCGCGTGGTGAGCCAGCGGGAGAAGATCATCTTCCCCATCGTCGGCTTCATCTGCATGGCCTTCATCGTCCCGAGCGGCCTGCCCCTGCTGGGCATGCTCTTCTTCGGCAACCTGCTCAAGGAAAGC
>CAMYWP010000095.1 GCA_947302825.1 uncultured Bacteroidales bacterium | reverse complement strand
GAAACCCATTTCTACTGCCGGGAAACTCATCACTGCCGTCCTGGTTCTCCTCACCAGCTGGGTGGGTCTGATCGTCTATTATCTGTACGCCAAAGACCACCTCACCGAGTGGTTTAAATAGCGTTTCCAGAGGACAGTCCGGCAGGGGTATGCGCCTCATCGGCCACCCCGTTTACGTTACCGCTGAATCCTTCTCCCGTACCATAGACCTTCACGTCCGTGGTAGGTGGGATGCGTTCCAATGCGGGCAGGATAAAGCCGGGAATGGCCTTTAGCAGAGCCGAATCGGCCACGAATCCCGCCAGCGGGTTGGACGGATCCACAAAGCCGGGATTCTCGCCAGTCATCCAATTGTCACTCATGTAGGAGATGAAATTGGCGCTTCCGCTGATGTCGTTGTTATAGATGTGGTCGCTCCAGATCACTTTTTCGAAAGCCCATCGTACGTTATAGAACACGTTTCGGATGAATTCGTTCCGCTGCGGTTCGGCGGGGTCGCCTTCGTAATAGGAAGCGAATTCCGGATAGTGCGCCCGGAAGGCAGGGCCATCCACCAGCGCTACGGAATCCCGATGGGCTATGAGCCGATCGGCTCCCCAGGTCTTTAGCCGGCCGTCGGTCTTGACGGCCGCGCAAGGCAGGTCCATGAAGATGTTGTCGTGGTAGCGGATATCGCTGCCGCCGCCGATCTGCACGGGCGGCGAAGTGATGTTGCGGAAGATGTTGCCGTATGCCTCCACTGCGCCGGAGCCGTCGTCGTGGTACAGGGCGCGGACATTGAACGGCACTTCAATATCGTGGAAATAGTTGCCGCGGATGACACTTCCCCGCTGCGCAGGATTTCGGCCGTGATAAAGTGCTCCGTTGTCTTCGATATCCAGACAGACGTGGTGGACGTTGTTATACTCCACCGTCTGGTCGTTTCCCAGCATCAGGATGGCCATGGTGGCCGATTGGTACATTTCGCAGCCGGAGATGCGGTTGCCCAGTCCGCTCATGGCCACCCCTACCCTGTACTGCTGCTCTATCCGATTGAAATTGTGGAGGATACAGTTCTCTACATAATTGTCGCCGCGAACGATATTGCGCCGGTCGCCGCCGCCCAGTTCCACCCCTCCGGCCGCCAGGTCGTACAGCTCACAGCCCGACAAGCCGCAGCGGCGGCAGGCCGAGTCTATCACCACCGCCACGTGGCCCATGCCGTGGATGCGGCAATCCTGCAGCCGGCTTTCCCGGCAATCCCGCATAACCACTGCGTCTCCGCGGGAACAGGAGAATTCCAAGCCTTTAATGACTACGCCGCTGCAGTCGGTCATGCGCACCATAGGCTGGTCCAGCAGACTCAGTTCCACTTCACGCGTCCCTTTCGGGAGCATCAGCCAGGCCCGCTTCCTCTCCGTGTCCAAAGAGTATTCACCCGGCAACGTTACTTCTTCGGGAATATTCAGAATCTTCCAACGCTGGAACTGCTCGCCTTTTTGCTTGCCGAATCCATAATTGGTGAGGCTGCCTGCCTCCAGGGTTTTATCGGCTCCTATATGTTTAATGGGAACCATTTCGGTGGTCCAACCGAAGCGGAAGCAGCCCCAGAGCCAGCCCAATTGGGGATTTTCCCACTCCAAGGGCCGATCTTCCTGGAAGGTGATTACGCCAAAGCCGTCTCCCGTTTTTGGACGGACGCGGCCCCGGCCCGGCACCACCACGGAATCCAGGGGAATCGGCCCTTTGTCGGGCCATTCGCTCAGGTGCATAGGCACCCCGTCGGCGTAGAATTCCGACCAGGAGACACCTGTAAGGGAGGGATCACCTTTGGGCGTTATGGGGCCCAGTTCATATCGGCCCAATTTGAGCGTTTTGACGCCCTTGGCATAACCACGGGCCCGGTGCAAGCGCCAGCGGGGAATGCGCACTCCACCGCTCAGACGCACCCCTTCGCCCAGGATCACCAGGTCTTTCTTCCCTTCAATGCGAAGCGACTCCTTCAGGCGATATACCCCCTTTCGCAGCACCAGGGTATCCCCTTCCGCGGCCTCATCGATCGCCCGCTGCAACTGCACACTTCTGCGTACCTTCAGCTGCCGAGCCTGCCCATCGGCCACCAGCCCCAAAAGCAGCAAAATCACCAGTCCGTACTTGATCCTAAACATAAGCTTATCCTTTCTCTACAAAGTTATGCATTTTTCTGTTGTGAAATGATTAACTTTGTTAGTGGTAAATTTAAAAAGATGAAA
Organism: uncultured Bacteroidales bacterium; assembly: GCA_947302825.1. GTDB lineage: Bacteria > Bacteroidota > Bacteroidia > Bacteroidales > UBA932 > Cryptobacteroides. Next base: position 4,900 of record CAMYWP010000095.1, on the reverse strand, counting down.
GCGAATCTTATCGTCGGCCTTCTTGCAACAATTGTCATCGGCCTTTCTGCCTGTACTGCAAAGCCCATGAAAGTGGTGCTGGAACCGCTTCCTATGCAATACGGCGACACTTCCAGGTCTCCTATTCCGTTTGCCAAGGACCCTACCGTAATCCGGCACGGGGACCGATATCTCATGTACTATTCGTTAACGGCTTTTGAGCCCGACACACTGCCGGGAAAGCCGCCGGTGTTTACCAACTGGCATTCAGCCATAGCCACCAGTACAGACCTGGTGAACTGGACCCGGCTCTGCGACCTGGACCTGAGGGACAGCAAGGGCAATCAGCTCTATGGTGCCGTGGCCCCCTGCGTTAAGAAGCTGGACGGCAAGATCCACATCTTTTACCAGATGGCTTGGGAAGGAACCGACGGCGTGAGCAATATCTGGCACGCCACCAGCGAAGACGGCATCACCTTTGTGAACACCTGCGACAGGCCCATTATCGTCCCGGAAACCAACTGGTCCATCAAGCGTTCCATCGATGCAGAGGTTTATCCTGTGGGCGACAAACTCATCCTCCTTTTCGCCACGCGTGACAAGACCGCCACCTACCAGATCATGGGCATGGCAGAAGCCCCTTACGGCAGCGATTACGGCCCCGACAAATGGACTCTCCTTTCCACAGACGGTCCGCTGATGCAGCCTGAATACGACTGGGAGATGAGCTGCACCGAGGCACCCACAGTTATCAAACACAAAGGCGTCTGGTATATGTTCTATGCCGGCGCTTTCAATCACGAACATCAGCAGATTGGACTGGCCACCTCCACGGACGGGAGGACCTTTACCCGCATTCCTCCGGACGGCCTTTGCTTCCCTTCCGGACCGGAAGGTTCCTGGCACGCGGCCGAAAGCGGGCATCCCGGAGTCTTTCAGGACGATGATGGTCAGGTTTATCTCTTCTTCCAGGGTAAGGCTTCCCTCAACGAGACCTATTACCTCTCAGTTTGCAAGGTTCACTTTGAATAAGCGGAACAAGATGAGTACCAATTTATTAGGAATCGATATCGGCGGCACCAAATGCGCAGTCATCTATGGGATAGACCACGACGGCCGGATGGAAATAGCCGATAAAGTGCGCTTTAGCACCACGGACGTGGACGCCACCCTTTCCACTATTCTCCAGGAGCTGAAGGGGCTTTGCTCCAAGCACGGGCTGAACGCTTCGAATACCCAGGGAGTGGGCATTTCCTGCGGCGGTCCGCTGGACAGCCGGCGCGGAATAGTGATGTCTCCCCCGAACCTGCCCGGATGGGACAACATTCCCATAGTCCAGCTGGTGCAGGATGCCTGCGGCATTCCGGCCATCTTGCAGAACGACGCCAATGCCTGCGCCGTGGCTGAATGGAAATATGGGGCCGGACGGGGCACACAGAATATGGTATTCCTTACCTTCGGAACCGGCCTGGGCGCCGGTCTGGTGCTGGACGGAAAACTCTATTCCGGAACCAACGACAATGCCGGTGAACTCGGGCACATCCGCCTTTCGGAATTCGGTCCTGTGGGCTATGGGAAGGCCGGTTCCGTGGAGGGATTCGCCAGCGGTGGGGGCATTGCCCAGCTGGCGGCATCGGCCGTTAAAGAGAAACTGATGATGGGCGGAAAGGTGGCCTGGTGCCCGGACGGGGATTTGTCCGGCATATCGGCCCGGACGGTGGCCGAAGCGGCAAAAGCCGGCGATGAGCTGGCGAAAAGCATTTATCGTACTTCCGCCACTTATTTAGGTAAGGCGCTGGCCATGGTCATCGACCTGCTGAATCCGGAAGTGATTGTTATCGGTAGTATTTTTGTGCGCGCCGAAGAGCTCATCCGTCCCTTCATGCAGGCGGCCATCGATCGCGATGCCCTGCAGGGAGCAGCAGCCGTTTGTCAGGTGAAAGCCGCCGAACTGGGAGAATCCATCGGCGACATTGCCGCCCTGTCGCTTGCAGCAACCCTTTAATTAGATGTCCATGAAAGAACTGATAAACAAAGACTTGCAGGAAGCGAAAGAGCAGCTGGAGCGCTTTATGGATAATCCAGATTCCGTGCAGTCTATAGAAGCGGCTGCCAACCTGCTCATTGATGCCCTGAAAAACGGGAAAAAGGTTATTAGCTGCGGAAATGGCGGTTCCCTGTGCGATGCCACCCATTTCGCCGAGGAGCTCACCGGCCGCTATCGCGGGAATCGCGGCGGCTTGCCGGCCATCGCCATCAACGATCCCGCCTTCCTCAGCTGCACGGCCAACGATTTCTCCTACAGTGAGGTATTCTTCCGCTATGTAGAGGGCGTCGGCATGCCGGGCGATGTCCTGCTGGGCATCAGTACCAGCGGGAAATCGACCAATGTCCTTGCGGCAGTGAATGCAGCCCATGCCAAGGGGATGAAGGTGGTAGCCCTCACCGGGCCTGCAAACACTCCCCTGGCCGAAATGGCAGACATTGCCATCTGCGCGCCGGCATCGGCCTACTCCGACCGCATCCAGGAAATCCACGGCAAGGTCATCCATATCCTCATTCACGCCATAGAGGCCGGACTGGGTTTTAATGCATAAGGTATGAAAAAGAATTCCCTCTCGCTTGTTTTGCCGGTGATGTTCGGCTTTCTGGCCATGGGCTTCATTGACATGATCGGCCTGGTTACCAATAATGTCAGGGCCGATTTCAACATGTCAGACGGTCTGGTGAATACCATCTCGCTCTCTTGCTATCTATGGTTTTTGCTGCTGTCCATCCCCGTGGGCATGGCGCTCACCAAATGGGGCCGGAAGAAAATGGTGCTGCTGAGCCTGGGCATCCATGTAGTGGCCTTGCTGCTACCCTATCTGTATTACGGATTTGCGAGTGTAATGATTGCCTTCTCGCTGATAGGTATCGGCAATACCATTCTGCAAGTAGCTCTGAATCCGCTGGTTACGGATGTGGTGCGTCCGGAGCGGATCACCTCCACCATCACCTTCGGCCAGGCCACCAAGGCGTTTGGATGCATTGTGGCGCCATTCATCGCCATGTGGACGGCCGTTTCTTTGGGCCGATGGCAGCTGCTGTTCCCCATCTATGCCGGACTGTCCCTCCTGGGCCTGGTCTGGCTATGGCTCACGCCCATTGAAGAAAAGGTGCAGGAGCAAAAGAATGTGGGAATTAAGGACACGCTGGTGTTGCTGAAGGATAAAGATATCCTGGCGTTCTTCTGGGGAATCGTAGTTCTGGTAGCGGCCGATGTAGCAGTGAATATGACGCTCCCGCGTCTGATGACCGACGAGTTCGGCCTCTCCACTGAGAAAGCGAACCTGTGCAACAGCCTCTATTTCCTCGCGCGCACGGTGGCCGCTTTCGCCGGCGGTGCGCTATTGCTGAAAGTCTCCGATAAGAAGTTCTTTGCAGCGGGGTGCTGGCTGGCCCTGCTGGGCCTGGTGCTCCTGGCCGTTTTCGGAAAAGTGGGCCTGGTTCCCGCCCTGTTGGCTGTCTGCATCTTTGGCATCGGCTATGCCAATCTCTTCGGCATCGTGTTCTCCTTCGCCATGCGCAGCAAGCCGGACAAGACCAACGAAGTATCGGCCCTCCTGATTGTCGGACTCATCGGCGGCGCCATCCTGCCCCCCGTCCTGGGCTGGATCCGCGACATCTCCGGCTCCCAGATTGCCGCCATTATCGCCATCGTGGTGGTCTGGCTCTACATGCTCTGGCTCAACCACCGGATCCAACGGATCTAAACGAAAAATCCCGCGAAATTTCGCGGGATTCATTTTCTAATATTCTTCCTCGTTAAAAAAAAGGAGTAGTCGAAATACAGCCCCGTGTAGGGCCATTTTTTCTCGTATGTGTCTGTTTATGTGTACGTTAATGATGCGATTCAATGCGGCAGAATTCGACAAAATGCGATTGGTCCAACGCTTTTTTACCACAAAAACATACCCATCCCGGACAGACATCAAAGAACTCGACACAGACGTCTCACGACGTTCCATGTGCAAATTTATGATAATATTTCAGTAGACGCAAGAGGGTTTTATCTTTTGTAGGGTAAAGAGTATTATTCCCATAATAACGCCAGTGTATTATCGTTTGTTTTACAGAAAGAACAACTCAGTAAAAAATGAAAATGTGACCTTAATGCACTTTTTCGCCTATTATAGCCGAGATAAAGTACAAAAAGGTCTAACTTTTTCTTGTTTATGTGTAGGTTTTCGCTAACTTCGCATTCAGATTAAACGAAGACTTTATGGGATTTGCTAAAATCATTGCCCGCGATGCGGAGATGGCCGAATTGAAACGATGCTATGAAAGTGACCGGTCAGAATTTGTGATTGTCTACGGCAGGCGTCGTGTGGGCAAGACTTTCCTGGTTGACACGTTCTTTGATTACAAGTACGATTTTGCATATGCCGGTGTGCATAAACTTTCCAAGGCCAAACAGCTACGGGGCTTTGCCAGGGCATTAAAGAAGGCCGCTGGGCTAAAACGTCAGCCGAGATTGTCATCCTGGGAGGATGCCTTTGATGCACTTGAGGAATATATAGAAACGCTTCCGAAGGAAAAGCGGAAGGTAATCTTCATTGATGAGATGCCCTGGATTGATACGCCTCAGTCGGAGTTTGTAGAGGCATTGGAGTCGTTCTGGGGTAATTGGGGATCACGGCGTACGGATATCATGTTTATTGCGAGCGGTTCTGCATCTTCTTGGATGATGGATAAGCTAGTGGAGAATACAGGCGGTCTGCACGCGAGAATAACCAATAATATTTACATTCGCCCGTTTACCCTTAAGGAAACCGAAGAATACCTTCAGAGTCGGGGTTTCCATTGGGGCCGATACCAAATCCTACAGATTTACATGGCGATGGGGGGCGTTCCGTTTTATTTGAGTCTACTGGATCCC
>CAMYWP010000094.1 GCA_947302825.1 uncultured Bacteroidales bacterium | reverse complement strand
AGGATGCGGAGAGCAAGGAAATGATCTGGCGTAAGGGCGATACTCAGTACTATCCCGGCGGCGTGACCGACCCCAATTACTGCGTCCTGAAATTCACCGCCACCGACGGCCGTTTCTACAGCGACTTCTATCCCCGCAGTTTCATTCTTTGATTTTCTTGCTCTTCGAGAACATCCATTCCATGAAATCGGGCATCTCGAAGGCTTTCCACCAGCATACGTGTCCGCAACCTGGGAACTCGTGGTAGCGGACATCGGCCCCAGCTGCCTTCAGGGCATGGTAGGCGTCCCTGGAGCCTGCAACAGGGACGTTAGGGTCGCTATCTCCATGGTAGAGGCTGAACGATACACCTTCGAATTTTCCCAACCTGTCCGGGTTGATGTCTCCACAGATGGGAACCACGGCGGCAAAGATGTCGGGATGACGGGCTACGGCATCGAAAGCGCCTATCCCGCCCATCGACATGCCATAGAGGTATACCCGGTCCGGATCCACATCGGGACGTTGCAGGAAAAGATACACTAGTTCCATCACTTCCTTCATCATCCGGCTCTCCGGGTAATCTTTCGGGAAATCATAGGAGTCGGGACTTACGTCAAAAGCCCAGGTGCGTTTTTCCGGGCACTGCGGTACGATGACAAAGCAGGGATACTCCTCCCGGTTTACGGGGTTTAGGAACATCTGGGCGCCGAAGATGGTCCCTTCATTGTCGTTGCCGCGTTCGCCGGACGTGTGCAGATAAAGCACAAGAGGATACCGCTCGACGCCCTCCGTCTTTTCCGGGGTAAGATAACGGTAAAGGAGGGTGTCGCCGTCTGCACAGCGAAGCTTCCCGTATTCATAGGACTGTGCTTTCACCGTGAACACGGAAAAGACGGCCAGTAACAATAGTCCCCAACGTTTCATAATCATCAAAAGTACTTTCCTTCAAAGTTACACATTATTTAATGATCCGGAACGAAAATGAATTTGTTATCTTTGTGAGACCATCCTAACCATATTTATGAAACACCTGATAACTGAAACCCTGTCGTTCTGCTTTGTGGTACTGGCCGTTACATGCTGTGCGCCCAAGCAGGAGGAGGCAACGGGCGGCGCGCTGCCGAAGGACATTATTCCCGCTCCGGTGGAGTACGCTGTAAGCTCCGGCAGCATCCGGGCCGATGTTTTGACTCAATTGCCCGAAAAGGTCCGTCTTTCTGAAAAAGCCCTCAGGCGGCGTCTGAAAGACCAGGAGCTGGCCGACTGGCAGCTGAAATCGGCCTACTGGCTGGAGGTGGGAAAGAAGGGCGTGAAGATTGAAGCGGCCGATCCGGAGGGTGTGTTTTATGCCCGCCAGACCCTGAGGATGCTGGCGTCCCTGGACAGCACGGTTGCCTTCTGCACCATCCTGGACTGGCCGCGTTTCCGTTATAGGGGCATCCTGCTGGACGAGAGCCGGCATTTCCAGGGCATGGAGTTCGTGAAGAAGCAGTTGGAGATGATGGCGCTGCTGAAGATGAACCGTTTCCACTTCCATCTGGTGGACAATCCGGGTTGGCGACTGCAGATAGACGCCTATCCTCGGCTCACTCAGTTAACTGCCTGGCGCCCCGAGGCCGAATTCTGGGACTGGGAAAAGGATGAAGTCGGAGGAGATTTCGTGGAGGAAGGAACGCCGGGGGCCTTCGTCGGCTATTATACCATGGCCGATATTAAAGAGCTGCTTGCTTTTGCGGCCGATAGGCATATCGACGTGATTCCGGAGATTGAAATGCCCGGGCACAATTACGAAACCCGCGCCGCATACCCTCAGCTGGCCTGCACCCTGCCGGAAGCCGAGAGGCCGGACCAGTGGGAGCTGTGCCCCGGCCAGGAGAGCACCTACGAGTTTTTGGAGACGGTGCTAGGGGAGGTGTTTGAATTGTTCCCCAGCGAGTACATCCATATCGGCGGTGACGAAGCCGGCAAACGGAACTGGGAACGCTGCCCCGCCTGCCAGGCCCGGATGAAGGCCGAAGGTCTGGAAAGCGCAGAGCAGCTGCAGAGCTATATGATCCGAAGGATGGAGCGTTTTGCCAACGAGCACGGAAAGCGCATTATCGGCTGGGATGAAATCCTGCAAGGAGGCCTGGCTCCGGATGCCACCGTCATGTCCTGGCACGGCACCGAGGGTGGCCTGCAGGCCATTGCAGAGGGCCACGACGTCATCTTCACCCCCACACATTCCTACTATCTGGACCATCACCAGGATCCTGCCCAGTATCGGCCTGCAGGAAGGCTTTTAACCCTGGAAAAGGTCTATTCTTTCGACCCGCTGGAAGAAGAGATTTCCGAGGCCGATACCCACCACGTCCTGGGTGTACAGGGCTGCCTCTGGACAGAGCACGTCCGCGAGGCCTGGCACGCCGAAATGATGCTTTATCCACGCACGTTCGCCATTGCCGAAACAGGCTGGAGCCCCGCTTGCAGGAAGGACTATCCGGACTTTACCCGCCGTGCCTCAGCCTTTTCAGCCATTGCCCGCTCAATGGGCTACAACGTCTACGGCCATACAGGCGGCAACGGCATGGATGATTAGCGGATAAAGTCTTTTAACAGTTTATGTAGGAGTTTGCTTACATCGGCGTTGTCCTTGGGATGGGAAGCAAAGGTGGGAATTTGCTTAGCATAGTAGATGACGCGTTGCTCCTGAGCATCTACTACTACGCAGACCAACATGTTTCCATAAGGGTCGCTGGGAATATAAGAACGGCTGGGGTTGGTGAGCCCGCTGATGCCCGTGAGTTTTTCGGCCGCGGTATCAATCACTTTGCTGGCGGCTTTTTCAATACGTTCCCTCTGATAGGCCTCTTGCGACATGGTGTATCCATAAGAATAGATAAGGAGCCCATAACGCTGTCCGTTTTGATAGAGGAGGGATGTCAGCGACTTGGGAACACGCAATCTGTCCACCTGGGCGGACTTGATTTCCGTGAGATTCTGGGCCCATTGGAAGATATCGTTGTTGTCTCCCTGATAATCGGCCGGAATCATGTCCGTGAAAGGAAAGCGTTCGGAGTTGATGACATTGGCAATGACCTGGCTGGCCACATCCGAGCTGGACTGGTTGTAATACCCGCGGCCGTCATCTTCATAAAACACCATATAAGCACAAGGCTGGATGAAGGCAAATTCCGGGATGGTCGACATTTTAACGCCGGTGGTATGGCGGGCGCTCCCGCAAGCGGTAAGAGCCAGCACCACACAGCAGAAAGACAGGATTTTAGTTATCAGGTGTTTCATGACTAAGATTTGGATGGTCTCACAAAGATAACAATTTCCCTATAATACGTTACAATTTGATACGCTCCAAGATGGGTTTAATAACCGTGAAACGGGAATTTGGGGGTTAATGCTTCCACTGTCCCAAAATCTGGGACGATAGCAGCAATTTAGGGGTGTTTTCGCTATTACTGTCCCACTTTTTGGGACGATAAGCGCACAGAAAATTAGTATATTTGCACAACCCTCAGAAGGGACAAGCAGACTGATATGAATTGGATAATTCTGATTGTTGCCGGGCTGTGTGAATGTGGATTCACGTTCTGCCTGGGCAAAGCGAAACTGGCCACCGGATGGGAAGCCGCAGGTTGGTATGCCGGCTTTGTGGTGGTATCGGCCCTAAGTATGGTTCTTTTGGCGAAAGCCGCCAAAACGATTCCCATTGGGACGGCTTATCCTGTATGGACGGGCATCGGAGCCATCGGCACGGTGCTGATAGGCATCCTGATATTCAAGGAACCGGCCAGTTTCTGGCGGCTGTTTTTTATTTTCACGTTAATAGCGTCCGTGATCGGGCTTCGAATGGTATGAACGAAGAATTGATTTTCCGGCCGATGCGCCGATACAAGCAGCAGCTTCCAGAGGAAGAGTGTGTTGCTATTCTTAAAGAGGCCTACCGGGGATTTCTATCCGTTGTCGGAGAGGGGGGATATCCCTATACCATTCCTATTAACTTCGTCTATAAGGAGGGTCATCTGTATTTTCACTGCGCCCTCGAGGGGCATAAGATGGATGCCCTGAAGGAATGTGACAAGGCGTGCTTTACAGTGATTGGTGAACCGGTTCAGGAACCGAACGATTGGTGGTATCACGTGAAGAGTGTTGTCTGTCGCGGACGGATTTCGCTTATTGAGGATAGAGATGAGCACCTGAATAAATTAATGCTATTGGGTTCAAAGTACTTTCCGGAAGGATATGATTTAGCTCACGATATCAGAAAGAATGGTCCTAAGGCAGCTCTATTGGACTTTCGGATTGAGCACATGAGCGGGAAGCAAGTCCGCGAGAAATGAGATAAAAATGGAAGACTATATTATCAGAGAGATTGACCGCATTGGCGAAATGCTGATGCTGGTTGCCAAAAGGCTGGGGCTATTTCTGGACGATGTCCCGGACTATTCCCTGGTGGATGTGAAGGAGGAATTCCGCAAAAACGGATGTTCTATTGACATAGATGCCCTTCTACAGTATGAGAACCCTGTCCGGTATCTTGTAGAGCAGGAGAAGCTGTCAGACCAGGGCTTGGAGACCATGATCGACATCCTTTTCCATTCCGATTTGGACGATGCCAAGAAAGAGGCTTTGCTGAACGATGCCCTTGCCTACCTTAACGGAAAAGGATACTTCTCCTTCAAACTTCAATCGCTAAAATCAAGTTGAAAAAAGGATTATGAAACGAACGCGTGTACTCTGCATATTTGCCAGTCTCCTTCTTGTCAGCGTCAGTCTTGTCGGATGCACGGGCAACGGGAGCCGATCGGCCCCCACATGTGGGATGGAAGCCGTTCCACTGAATACCCGGACTACCGTCCCCGAAGCCATCAATGAGGGGTCGGTTATACCTTTTGAACATGCGCTGCCGTCCCAGAACGTGGACGGCCGGCATAATGGTACCTACAACAATGTCGAGCTCGCCATCCCGGGCGTTCTGACTACGCAGGATACCGACCTGGGAATGATGATGAAATGGTTGAGGGACAATGTGCAGAGCGGCAGGCATACCGTTTTTGTGGAGGGAGAGGCCATCCCGGTTTACAAAAACTGGATTCGGGACCACGTACATACGATGAAAGCTTTCCGCCACTGGGAGCACAACTTGCGCGCCTATCTTGATTTTACCCTGGCATACCAGCGGGCGGACGGAAGTTACTATGAACTCATTAAGCAGATGGACGACCGTCACTGGGCCTACGTTGCCGAAGACGATGTTCTGTTCTTTCCTGAAGATAACCTGTATCTGGCGCGCCTGGACATAGAGGCGGATGTGGAGTATCTTGTGGTGGAAGGGGCGGCCGAATACTATAAGGCTACGGCCGATCGCAAATGGCTACGCCGAAACCTTCCAAAACTGGAAAAAGGGATTGTGTATTCCACCTCCCATCCCAAACGCTGGGACCCGGAGTTGGGGCTTGTCAAACGCGCATATACCATCGACACCTGGGACTTTACCTGTGAGCAAACGTCACCCTGGGATCGTCGAATTACCCCCGATAGCCCAATGGCGGTTATGCACGGGGATAATTCCGGGGTGTACCAGGCGATGAATCAGCTTGCCTGGATGAACGACGAGCTGGGGCATCGCGCAAAAGCCAGACAGTGGCGCGACAAAGCCGAAAGACTCCGCGACAACGCTTTTCGCCATTTGTGGAACGGTAAGTACTTCGTTCACCAGTTTCCGCTGGGATGTCCCCCTGCCGATGACAAGGAAAGCATCCGTCTCTCCCTTTCCAACACCTACGACATCAACCGCGGTTTTACGACGCTTGAACAGTCCCGTTCGATTGTGGAAGAGTATATGCACCGCAGGGACACGACTTCCGCTTTTGCCGAGTGGTTCACCATCGACCCGCCCTATGAGCCTTGTTTCGGCGAGGTGACGATTCATCCTGCCAACACCTATGTCAACGGCTGTATCACCTCCTTCACTGCCGGGGAACTTGCCAAAGCGGCGTTCAGCTGCGGATATGAGGCGTACGGATGGGACATACTCCGTCGTTTGTACGAACAGATGGCGGAAGACGGCGGGAATATTTATTTCCTTTACAACCGCTTAACAAAAGTGCCGGCAAATGCCAAAATGGGACCGGCGGCCTGGGGGGCGGCGGCGGTTTTATCGGCCATCGACGAGGGCTTGGCAGGCATCGAAGATCTGGGTTGCCGATATAGCAGCCTGGGGTTCTCTCCTAGATGGCCCGTGACTCCGTATAAGGAGCTCCGGTATTTCAGCGGGTACGAAATCCATGGGGATGTCGTTGATGTCCGTTATATCCTCACGGATGCCGGGATGCGGTATTGCGTCGATTCCCCAGCCCGTCAGCTTTCGGCCCATATCCTGCTGCCGGAGGGGATTTCTGTATCGGCCGTTTTGCTAAATGGAAAGCCGGTTCAGTTCCAGGAAGTCCTTGTCGGAGACAGCTGTTATGCAGATTTTTCTGTCGCCGACCTAAACGGCCGGGCCGATATCGAGCTGCTTTTCTAAGCCGGTAGCACGCAAAAAGAGCGGAAAATGTAACCAAATAGTTGTAAGTTTGTGTTTGATAAATCGGAGTTGGTAGAACTATCTTCCGGCGAAACAGACAAATTTTCATTTTTCTCTTGACTCGTACCCTACGTCACGTATTATCTTTGCGGCAAATAACAAAAGTGCACAGTTGTTATGAAGACAAACAGATTAAAAATCGGGGAGTTTTCACGCCTTTGCCGCGTTACGGTACGGGCGCTCCGGCATTATGAGGAGATAGACCTGCTCGTGCCGGAGATTGTGGACAGGGATACAGGGTATCGCTACTACAGTGTAGACCAGTTTCAGAAGATGCAGGGCATCCTGTCTCTCAAAGGGATGGGGTTCAGTCTGGAGGAGATTCGCGACCTCTATGAGGACGATACTCATGTTCCAAGCATTGAGGCGCTGGAAGAGAAGATTCGCGCATGCGAAGAAGAACTAAGGCGGCTAAATGCCCGCAAGGCGCAGCTCAGGGCGATGGTGGCTTCCCAAAAGAAACTCAAGAAAATGGAAAAGATCACTATTGAAAGCCTGCCTGCCATCATTGTGGCCAGCCATCGTACAACCATTCCCTCATTCGACGATTTGGGCCGACTCTGCTATGAGGTCATCGGCCCAGAAATGGCCCGCTTGGGCTGCGAATGCCCGGAGCCCGGCTACTGCTACACCATCGAGCACGGCG
>CAMYWP010000093.1 GCA_947302825.1 uncultured Bacteroidales bacterium | reverse complement strand
GTCTTCGTGGACCAGAAGTACTACAAGGATGCCCTGGCCCGCGCCGATGTTTCTTAATCTATGAACCCTAACGAATTTGATGTCATCATCATCGGCGGAGGCATCACCGGAGCCGGAACGCAACGGGACTGCGCTATGCGCGGCCTTCGGACGCTGCTCATCGAACGCTCGGACATCGCCACTGGAGCAACAGGCCGCAACCACGGCCTGTTGCACTCCGGTGCGCGTTATGCGGTGAACGACGGAGAATCGGCCGAAGAATGCATCCGGGAAAACATGATCCTGCGCCGCATTGCCTCGCATTGCATCGACGAGACCGATGGCCTGTTCATCACCCTCCCGGAAGACGACCTTGGCTACCAGCAAACTTTCGTGGATGCCTGCCGGAAAGCCGGTATCCAGGCCGATATCATCGACCCGGACCTGGCCCGGCGCCTGGAACCCAGCGTGAATCCTGAACTGATTGGCGCCGTGAAAGTGCCGGACGGCAGCGTGGATCCCTTCCGCCTGTGCGCAGCCAATATGCTGGACGCCAAGATGCACGGCGGCCAGGTGCGTCTGCACACGGAAGTCACCGGTTTCATTAAGGAAGGCAACACCATCAAGGGTGTCCATACCCGCAACGCCCAAACGGGCGAAGAAGCCGATTATTACGCCCCCATCACAGTCAATGCCGGCGGCATCTGGGGGCATAACATTGCCCAACTGGCCGGCGTCCGGGTGGGAATGTTCCCCGCCAAGGGCGCCCTCCTCATCTTTGCGCACCGGGTGAACAACATGGTGATCAACCGATGCCGCAAGCCCTCCAACGCCGATATCCTGGTGCCCGGCGATACTGTGTGTATCATCGGCACCACCTCCACGCGCATTCCTTTCGAGGAGTGCGACAACGTGGCCGTCACCCCCGACGAAGTGAACCTCCTCATTACGGAAGGTTCCAAGCTTGCCCCTTCCCTGTCGGAAACCCGCATCCTCAGGGCCTATGCAGGCGTCCGGCCGCTGGTGAGCGCCGACGATGACCCTTCCGGCCGCAACATCTCCCGCGGCATCGTGTGCATGGACCACGAAACCCGCGACGGGCTCAAGGGCTTCATCACCATCACGGGCGGTAAACTAATGACTTATCGGCTTATGGCCGAAATAGCCACCGATCTGGTGTGCAAGAAACTGGGCATCGACAAACCCTGCACCACGGCCGATGTTCCCCTTCCGGGCTCGGAAGAACGCTCGTACGAAGCTGTGGCGCAGAAAATCTGGGAATCCCCCTCCATGGCGCAGAAAGCCGCTGCAGCCCGCATGGGTACGCGTGCCTCCCGCATCCGCACCGGAAACAGGCGCGACGATGCCCTCATCTGCGAATGCGAGGAAATCTCGGTGGGCGAAATCAACGCCGCCATCGACCGTCTGGAAGTGAGTACACTCACGGACCTTCGCCGGCGCACCCGCCTGGGCATGGGAACCTGCCAGGGCGAATTCTGCGCCTGCCGCGCCGCCAGCCTCCTGGCCAAGGCGCACGGCTGCGTAGAGCGTGAAAGGGCCGATTTAGCCGATTTCCTGCAGGAGCGCTGGAAAGGCAACTTCCCTATCGGCTGGGGCGATACCCTCCGCGAAGCCGAATACACACAGTGGGTCTATAAACACGTTTTAGGGCTATGAAGTTCGATACCGTTATCATAGGCGGAGGACTGGCCGGCATGGTGGCCGGCATCACCTTGCAGAAAGCCGGGCAGCAGACCGCCATCATCAGTACCGGGCAGAATGCCCTGCACTTTTTCTCGGGTTCGTTCGAGTCCCTGAAGGAGGCCAACCCACGCATCGTGGAACTATTTTCGGAAGCCGGTGTGCGCCTGCACTATAAACCCGGAGTGTGGCTCACCCCCCTGGGCAAATTCCGGGAATCGGCCCTGTCCTTGGAAGACGTAGATATCTTCCCCACACCTCAATTTGGGCGCAAAGCCCTCATTGTCAATTTTCTGGGCTACCACGACTTCTTCTCTTCCTTCCTGGCCGAAGGCCTGGAGAAACAGGGCATGAGCTGCCGTGTCCGTTTCCTGAATCTGCCAGAACTGGAAATCCTGCAACAGAGCCCCAGCGAAATGCGTTCGGTACAGATTGCCCGCACCATGGACAAGCTGTGGGAAAAAGTGGTACAGGAAGTACGCGTGCTGCTGAAAGACGAAGACACTGTGTTGCTGCCGCAAGTGTTCGGCCTGCAGGATCCTTCCGTGCCCGGTCGTGTCCGCAGCAGCATTCCTGCCCGCGTGGTCTTTGCCGGCACCCTTCCTCCTTCGGTTCCCGGCATCCGCACGATCATCCTGCTCAAACAGCGCTATCAGCTGCTGGGCGGTACCTATATGATGGGCGACGAAGTAGTGCGGGCCCACACCCACGAAGGCGTGGTGCATTCCGTTGCCACCAAGAACCTGGACAATCACTATATCGAAGCCAACAACTTCATCCTCTGCACCGGCGGATTCTTCTCCAAAGGTCTGGTTTCCAATCCTTTCCAGGTGTACGAACCCATTTTCGGCCTGGATGTCTCCTATCAGGAAGACCGCAACCTGTGGTACAACCCGTCCTTCCAGGAAGACCAGCCCTATATGCACTTCGGCGTAAAGGCCGATGAAAACCTCCACGCCATCCAGGACGGAAAAGCGCTGGAGAACCTGTACGTAGCCGGCTCCGTGCTGGGCGATACCCATCCGGAATTCGGCACCGCTGCAGGCGCTGCCATCCGCACCGCCCTCCATGTGGCCGATGAGATCCTTCAGAATTAAGCGCCATGAAGTTACAAGAGTATACCCGGAGCCACCACAATTTTGAGGAGTGCATGAAGTGCACTGTGTGTACGGCATTTTGCCCTGTGCTCCAGGCCAATCCGCTGTACCCCGGTCCCAAACAGGCCGGACCGGACGGAGAACGGCTGCGCCTCAAGGATCCTTACTTCTTCAACCAGGCGCTCAAATACTGCCTCAACTGCAAGCGATGTGAAGTAGCCTGCCCTTCCGGCGTAAATGTGGCCGACCTTATTCAGAGCGCCCGCATCAAGTACGACCAAACCCCGCCCAAGTTCAGGGACACCCTGTTGGCCTCCACGGATATGATGGGCACACTGGCACGTCCCGTTGCGCCCTTGGTGAATTTCGCCACCGGCCTGGGGGTCACCAAGACCGTGATGGATGTCACCCTCAAGATTGACCGTCACCGCACTTTCCCTAAATATGCTGGCCGCAGTTTCGAAAGCTGGCTCAAACGCCGGCGCAAGGAGCAGGCCGCTTTCCCGGAACAGGTAGCCTATTATCACGGCTGCTACGTGAACTACAACAATCCCCAATTGGGCAAGGACCTAGTCAAGGTGCTCAATGCCCTGGGAGTAGGCGTACAACTATTGGAGAAAGAGAAATGCTGCGGCATCGCGCTCATTACCAACGGTATGTCGGCCAAGGCCCGCAAGAACGCCGAACACAATATCGGCCAATTGCGCCAAGCCATCGTGGACAAAGGACTGAAAGTGGTCACCAGTTCCTCCACTTGCACCCTCACCATCCGCGAAGAATATCCTAACCTTTTGGGCGTAGACAATGCCGAAGTTCGGGATTCCATGCTCATGGCCACCCGTTTCATCTACGAGAAACTGGAAAAAGGCGCCCAGCTCAAGTTCCGCGCCGACTATCACAAGAAGATTGCCTATCATACCCCCTGTCATCTGGAAAAACTGGGCTGGGGCATCTTCTCCGAAAAACTGCTGCAAATGATTCCCGGGGTGGAATTCATCCTGCTGGACTCCAACTGCTGCGGCATTGCCGGCACCTACGGCTTCAAGAAAGAGAACTACAAGGTTTCCCAAGCCATCGGCGAACCTCTCTTTGCCCAAATCCGTTCCGTGAACCCCGACATCGTAGCCTGCGACTGCGAAACCTGCAAATGGCAAATCGAAATGTCCACCGGCTACACGGTAATGAATCCCATTTCCATCCTAGCCGAAGCCTTGGAATTAAATGAAAAATGATGAAGACATTTGTTTGGTGAACCTGTGGCCACCCTTGGCCTCATAAATGTCTTCAAAATAGTAAATAACATGCTTAGTTTTCTGAAACAACCCCCGTATTTGCCGGCAGAGACCGGCCCTGAGGCCGATGCCAAGTACAAACGACTGCGCTGGCAGGTGTTTATCGGCGCCTTTATCGGCTATGCCGGTTTCTATCTGGTTCGGAAAAACCTGTCCATGGCTATTCCGGCCATGGAACCGCTGGGCTTCGACAAAACCGAACTGGGCTTTGTCCTGGGCTTGAATGCTGCCGCCTATGCTTTGTCCAAATTCCTGATGGGCAGCGTGTCCGACCGTTCCAACGCCCGCATTTTCCTGCCTTTGGGCCTGGTGCTCACAGCCATCTCCATGTGCTTCATGATTGTGCCCATCCAGTTCCTGGGGGCCGATCATAAGGCCCTGGCCATCCTGGTGATGGGCATACTGAACGCCGCCGTGGGTTGGTTCAACGGTATGGGCTGGCCTCCTTGCGGACGAGTGATGACCCACTGGTTCTCCCCCAATGAACGGGGCACCATGATGAGTATCTGGAACTGTGCGCACAACGTGGGCGGTGCCCTTGTGGGCCCCATGGCCACTTATGGCGCCGTCTGGTTCGGCAGCTGGTTCTATGGGAACCATACGGAACTGTACTTCCTCATCGGCACCTTTGCCTTCCCGGCTGCTGTGGCGCTATTCATCGCCCTGCTGGCCTATATCCTGCTCCGCGACACACCGCAGTCCTGCGGCCTGCCGTCCGTAGAGGCCTGGCGCAACGACTACCCCAAGAACTATTCGGCCAAACACGAAGAAACCCTGAGCACCAAGGAAATCTTCTTCCAGCACGTGCTTAACAACAAGTTCCTTTGGTACATCGCTCTGGCTAATGCTTTCGTTTATATGGTCCGTTACGGCTGCCTGGACTGGGCTCCTACCATCCTTACGGAGAGAGGCATCGACCTCAAGAGCGCCGGCTGGGCCTATTTCGCCTATGAGTTTGCCGCCATTCCCGGCACGCTGCTTTGCGGCTGGCTGTCCGATAAACTCTTCCACGGCAAACGTGCCATGCCCACCATGCTCTTCATGGCCCTGGTGCTGGTATTCATCCTCCTCTACTGGGCCAATATCGACAACCTTACCGTGGTGATTATTTCGCTCATCGGCATCGGCTTCTTTATCTATGGTCCTGTAATGCTTATTGGCGTACAGGCGCTGGATCTGGCCCCGAAGAACGCTGCCGGAACGGCTGCCGGCCTCACCGGTTTCTTCGGCTACTTCCTGGGCACCTTCATCCTGGCCAACACCGTAATCGGTTGGGTAGCACAACAGTTCGGCTGGGGTTGGACCTTTATGCTGCTGGTAGCCGCCTGCATCCTGGCCATCCTCTTCATGGGCCTCACCCTCAAAGAAGAACGCCGCGCCTAACCCTGGCAACTAACCACCTGATACACAACACAATATAAAAAGTAATCGTTCAAATTTTGAACGATTACTTTTTTGTAAGTGGCTGCTGGTGAGCCGATTAGTTGCCAGCTTAGAATACCAGGAGGAAGAGGCCGGCGGCGAGGCAGGCGCCCAGCATGGGGCCGGCTACGGGGACCCAGCTGTAGTTCCAGCCGCTGTCGCGCTTGCCCTGGATGGGCAGAACGGCGTGGGCGCAACGGGGACTCAGGTCACGGGCCGGATTCATAGCATAGCCGGTGGTTCCGCCCAGGGACATACCCAGCGCCATAATGAGGCAAGTGACCGGCCAGGCGCCGATAGCGCCGGTCTGCGCACTCACCGGTCCCACCTGGAAGGCATTCCCCTGCGTGCCGATAGCCAGGATGATGAACACCAGCAAGCAAGTAGCGATGAATTCCGACAGGAAATTACGCCAGGGATTCCAGATGGCAGGCATGGTGCAGAAGGTACCCAGCATGGTATCCGGCTGGTCGGCCGTGGCTTTGTAGTGGTCCTTATAGAAGATCCATACCAGCACGGCGCCGAAGAAGCCGCCCAGCATCTGAGCTACGATATAACCAAAAACCAGATTCCAGGCGAACTTACCGGCGAGGGCCAAACCCAGCGTAACAGCCGGATTCAGGTGGGCACCGGAAACGGGACCTGCCACCAGCACGCCCATCATCACAGCCAGGCCCCAGGCCAGGGAGATCACCACCCAGCCAGCACCCTGTGCCTTGGATTTGTTCAACGAACAGGCAGCGCAAACGCCATCACCAAACAGCACCAGCACCAACGTGCCCAAAAACTCAAAAATATAAGCTGTATTCATAGTCTAATCTTACTTCTCAAAGGTAGTACCTCCAGAAACCCCTCCGCTTCGCTCCGGCCCTCCCACCCCTTCGGGGCGGGCCCCTCCCTCTAATAGCCGAGGGTGGCTAAGGTTTCAGGAGGCACTACCTTTGAATTCATTTATTGATGGTTCTGTTGATGGCATCGGTCCAACCGGCTTTTACGGCGGAGACGTCGTTGCCGGAGGGACGGAAGCAGCGTTCCACCTTCCACTGTTTCTTGATTTCGTCCAGCGAACTCCAATAGCCCACAGCCAGGCCGGCCAGATAGGCGGCGCCCATAGCGGTGGTTTCCGTTACCTGCGGACGGATGACGGAGGTTTCCAGGATATCGGCCTGGAACTGCATCATGAGGTTGTTGCGGGAGGCACCGCCGTCCACCTTCAGTTCCGACAGTTTGACGCCGGCGTCGCGTTCCATAGCACGGACAATGTCCATGGTCTGGAAAGCGATGCCCTCCAGGGCGGCCCGAGCAATGTGCGCCGCCGTGGTGCCGCGGGTAATACCGCAGATGACACCGTGCGCGTACTGATCCCAATAAGGTGCTCCCATACCGGTGAGAGCCGGTACAAAGTACACGCCGCCATTATCAGGAACGGTGTCCGCAAGGGCCTCGATCTCAGACGAGGAACGGATGATGCCCAGACCGTCTCGCAGCCACTGGACCACGGAACCGCCCACGAAAATGGAACCTTCCAGCGCATAATTCACGGTATCCCCTATCTTCCAGGCCACCGTAGTGAGGAGGTTATTCATGGAAAGAATGGGTTCCGTGCCGGTATTCATCAGCAGGAAGCAGCCGGTGCCGTAGGTGTTTTTCACGCTGCCGGGCTCCGTACACATCTGGCCGAAAAGGGCGGCCTGCTGGTCACCGGCGATACCGGCAATGGG
>CAMYWP010000092.1 GCA_947302825.1 uncultured Bacteroidales bacterium | reverse complement strand
GTTTCCTTGAATTTACGGCATTCTACATCTCTCTTTTCAGAGAGTGCACTCAATTGTGCTCTTCCTCGGTAATTATTTGTAAGAGCATGGCAATTTGGACACAGTAGTTTGAGATTAGTCAAAGTATTATCCGTGTTATTGCCATTAATGTGATGAATCTCAAGTGGAATAGGTTTTCCTCGCCATTCGGATAACTTGCATTCTTCACAATAGTTAATCCCCATCGTTTTTTTGTAACGCTCCCTCAGTCTCCAAGAGCAACGATAATTTGAGTCTTTAACAAAAATATCGTTGTCGCTAATTGATTTTTTAGGTTGAAAACCTAATCCTACATTCCACCCTTGTCTGGTAAAATGGGATGTGTCTAAACGATACTCTTTTATGAGACGATGGACGGTCTTATAGTTACCTCCAATAGGGCGCAATCCTAATTGTCGGAGTACTCCGGCAATAGATTTGTTCTCTGCTACTGCGGCAATGACGTCTTCTTTTGAATAGTGACTTTTCATGGCAGAGGCAAAGTTAATCTTTGCTATTGTCTCTTACAAATAATTCTTTCAAAGAACAAGTCTAAGTCCCTCGTGTCTACCATTCCACCACCAAGGCGGGGAGGGAGTGCAAAGATACGGATTTTTTTAATAAAGCAAAACGCCGAAGCCGGGTTTGTGGAAGGGGAGCGGCTGTTGCAGGAGGGCTTTGGTGAGGGCGGGAGCTGCGCTTGCGGGTTGGCCGGAGGCGAGCGCAAGCACTGCGGAGAGCATGGACTCGGAAGGGTCGCCCAGGTCAAAGCCGTCACGGGGATCGTCGGTGGCGGGGTAATCGGCCGGAATGCCGGAGGGCATGCTGCGCGTCGTGCCGTTGCAGTCGGCGTAGCGGGAGGCGATTACGTAGATTCCCCAGCCGTCCGTGGCCGTTTTGCCGGCCTGCCAGTCAATATCCGTTTCCTCTTGGGCCAGGGCGTCATAAAAGCGTTTGGACTCAATGAGATAGCCGCCGCAGAACTTGCCGTAGGTGGTGCTGCCCACCAGCGTCACGTCCATGTAGGGATACAGGCCGCAAATGAGGGATTCCGAGGCCGATGCGCTGTGCCCCGTAGTAATCACCCAAAGATGCTTGATCCCAGGATTCGCCTCCAGCGTGTTCAGGGGCTTGCCGATACCCTCCAGGGTGAAACTGCCGGCGAAGCGGGTCTCTTCGTCCAGGGAGGCCGAAAGCCGGGAATTGAAGACTTCCCGGTTGAAAACCTCGCCTGATTGAACCACGGTCGGCGGGGCGATGAGCGAACCCAGCACCAGTGCCGTCTGGGAATAGCCGCCGGTATTGTAACGAAGGTCCAGGACCAGTTCTTCAATCCCTTCGGCCTTCAGCTGCCGGAAGGCTTCCACCAGGTCCGGGCTGGCATCCCAGGTGAAGTTGGTGAAATGCACGTATCCCATTTTCTTGCCGCCGGCATCCAGGGTTTTCACCACGTGGACGGGGTCGGAGTACATTTCTACGGCGCTCATCTGCACGTTGTCGCCCTCCAGCATGCCCAGTTTGATGGTTCCGGGGAAATCGTAGACTTTTTCCGTCAGGAGATCGGCGTAGTTTTCCATAGTGAGTTCCTGTCCGTCCACCGAGGTAACCACATCGCCGCGCTTGAGCCCGGCTTTACGGGCGGGGGAATTGGTATAAGTGTAGGTGATTTCCATCACCACGCCGTTTTCGCCGTAGCGCAGCAGGACGAAGTCCATGCCGAAAGTTTTCCCGTTTCCGGTGACGCTGGTCACAAAGGAGGAGCAGTCTTCCATGAGTTCCGTCCAGCGGTCCACCAGGTTCCCGTCGGCATCCTTGTACCGCAGCGAGGCCACTTTTTCGATGGGGTTGTCATCGTAGGTCCAGCTCTTGATGGCATCGGCTTCCTCATCGGCCCATAAGTAATAGGTGTACATGATGTTGAAGGCGAAGAGATTGGCGTAATAAGAGGTGGCATCCTTCTCCTTGGGATCGTCGTCGGGTATTATTTTGTCGCAGGAAGATAACAGAACCAGTAAAATGGGCAGAAGATATCTTTTCATAAGCTAAAAGTATTTTTTCTCGTCCCGGTACAAGGCCAGGAAAATGAAAATCAGGATAGTAAAGGCCCACAGCGAAGAGCCTCCATAAGAGAGCAGGGGCAGGGGAATGCCGATCACCGGCATCAGCCCCACAGTCATCCCCACGTTGATGAACAGGTGCATAAAGATGCAGGCCGATACGCAGTAGCCGTAGATACGGGTGAATTTGTCCCGGCAGGCCTCGGCGTCGCGCAGCAGGCGCACAATGAGCATTACATACAGGCCGATGACCAGCAGGCAGCCCACGAAGCCCCACTGTTCGCCCACGGTGCAGAAGATGAAGTCCGTGGCCTGTTCCGGCACAAAGCCGAAAGTGGTCTGGGTGCCTTGCAGGAATCCTTTGCCCAGCAGGCCGCCGGAGCCGATGGCAATCTTGGACTGCGTAACATTGTATCCCACGCCGGCAGGGTCTTCCCGCAGGCCCAGCAGCACCTCGATACGGCCCCGCTGGTGCGGTTGCAACACGTTTTCAAAGATGTAATCCGTAGAGAAGACCAGGAGCAATCCTCCCAGGAGAACCAAAAGCGTAAGCGCCAGGAAACGGTCTTTGGTCTGGTAGGCTTTCCATCCCAGCCAGGGCAGCGCCCCAATACACAGGGTCAGCAGGATATAAAGGGGTTTCACCTTCGGGATAAAACTCCAGAAATAATTGTAATCCTCTTTTGCGGCCGGTACCCACACCCGCTGGGAGAGCCAGTCCATGTGAGCATTCACCAGCGAACAAAGATGGTCGTACAGCAGCGGCAGCAGGCTCATCACCAGTATAAAACTACCGCCGATGACCAATCTCTGCCGGATTTGGGATGGCGGTCCCATGACGATATTACTCAGGATCAGGACGCCCGCCAACAACAGGATGGCCCAATAAGTCCCCCAGGTCAAAGTTCCGATAAAGAGGACAATGATAAGGCCGATAGCTCCCAGCCACCAACCGGAAAGTCCTTCACGGTACAGCACGAAGATGAAACCGGTATAAACCAGGGCGCTGCCGGTTTCGCTTTCGGCCACGATCACCAGCATGGGCACGGCTATGATGAGCGCCGTGAGCAGGAAATCTTTCGTGCGCATGAGGCGGAAGTTCTGTCGGCTCATATAGTAAGCCAGCAGAAGCGACGTGGAAATCTTGGAGATTTCGGCCGGCTGGAAGCGGACGGGCCCCAGATCGAACCAGGAATGGGAACCCTTGACATCGCTGGAAACAAAAATCACCAGCACCAGCAAGCCCAGGACAAAGCCGTAAAAGGGGATACAGGTGGCCTCCCACAGCTTAGGCGGCAGTACGAACAGGATAACGGTGGCCAGGCCCAAAGCCGTGAGTATCCAGACGAACTGCTTGCCTGCCCGCGAATTCCAGTCCAGCAGGGAACCGGGCTCCGTACTGTGCGTGGCGGCATAGATGCTAACCCAGCCGATGAGCACCAGCAACAGATACAGGCCCACCAGCACCCAGTCCACAGACTGCCGGGTATGTACTCTGCGATCAGTCATGTTTCACGCGGTCCATCAGATCGGCCTTCTTCATCCGCTCTTCCAAAGCGGTCCGCTTCACCGTTCCCTTCAAGTATCGTTCCACCATCAGCGAGGCGATGGGGGCGGCATAGGTGGCGCCGAAACCGCCGTTCTCCACATAAGCGGCGATGGCGATCTTGGGGTTATCCATGGGGGCAAAGCAGATGAATACGGAATTATCGGCCCCGCGCGGATTCTGCGCCGTTCCGGTTTTGCCGCAAACGTCCAATGAGTCTATGTGCGCGATCCAGGCGGTTCCGCCCATACCGGCGCCGGAATTCACCGCCCGCCACATGCCCTTGATGAGTTTGGGGAAGTGTACGGTGTCCACCAGGGTGTACTGCGGCTCATAAAAACGCGGGTCGATTTCCACACCCTCCGAGGCCTTCACGATGTGCGGAATGAAGTAATGTCCGCGGTTGGCGATGGTGGCGCACAGGTTGGCGAGGTGCATGGGCGTAGCCAGGATTTCTCCTTGGCCGATAGAGAGCGAAATCACCGTGGTGGAGTTCCATCGGCCGCGTCCATAAGACCGGTTATAGGTCTTGGAGGTGGGAATGCTGCCGGACAATTCGGCCGGGAAATCGCTGCCCAGCTTGCGTCCGAAGCCGAAACTCTCCACGTATTCGTGCCAGGCGTCCAGCCCTTCGGCCACATTGTCGTACTTGCGGTTGTCCAGGATATTTTTGAGCACGTAGCAGTAGTAGGCGTTGCAGGACATCATGATGCTCTCTTCCATGTTGATGGGGCTCTTATGTCCGTGACAGCCCAGTTTGTGCCCGGCGCCAAAATGGTAGCCCTGCGAGCAGGGATACATCATTTCCGGCCGCAGCACGCCTTCCTGCAGGCCGATGAGCCCGTTTACCAGCTTGAACACCGAGCCCGGCGGATAGGAAGCCTGCACCGCCCGGTTGTACATGGGTTTGTAAGGGTTTTTGGCAATCTCGGCGTAATGCTTGCCGATGTCGGAGAGCTGCTCCACGTCAATACCCGGCGAAGAGACAAGCGCCAGGATTTCGCCGGTGGACGGTTCGATGGCCACCACGCTGCCTACTTTGTTCTGCATGAGCTCCTGCCCGTACTGCTGCAACTGGGCGTCGATGGTGGTGGTGATGTCCCGGCCCGGGATGGCTTCCTTGTCCTCGGCCCCGTCCTTATAGGGCTGTTCAATCTGGTTCCGGGCGTTGCGCAGGTAGATGTGATAGCCTTTTTCGCCCCGCAGGTCTTCTTCGCGGGCAGCCTCGATGCCCGTCATGCCGGCATAGTCGCCGCTGCGGTAGTCTTCGGGATGGCGTTTGATATAATCGGCGTCCACCTCCGACACATAGCCCAGGAGGTTGCCCCCGGCGTTCACCGGATAGTAGCGGACGCCGCGCACCTGCCCCCGGAAGCCGGGAAAGCGGTATTTCACTTCGTCGAAGCGCATGTAGGTTTCGGCCGGAACCATGCGCAGCATGGTGACGGACTGGAAGCCGATGGCCGAGCGTCGTTTCCTGTACTCCTCCATCTTTCTCCGGATGAAATCCGGCGTTACATCCAGCACGTTGGCCAGCGCCAGGGTGTCGAATGCCGTAACCTCACGGGGATTTACCAGGATATCGTAGGCCACTTTATTGCCCACCAGAACGGTGCCGTTGCGGTCGTAGATGACCCCGCGGGTGGGATAGATGGTCTCGTAGATGGTGGAATTGCGGTTGGCGTCCTCCTTGTAACTGCTGTTCAGGATCTGGATGGAAAAGAGTTTGCCCAGCAGGAGAACGGCAGCAACGCCCAGGCCGATGAGGAGACGGATATGACGGCCGTTCAGGGTCATCTCCGCGTCTCCGTGGCCAGCACGTTCAGGGTGAGCAGGGATACCAGGACACCGGCCACCAGCGAGGCCAGGAATCGGCCGGAATTGAACAGGAAGGTCCTGGAGCCGGCGCTGTCCACCCAGATATAGATGATCAGAAACAGGGCCTGGACCATTGCGATGGCCATGATTACGGAGGCCAGGCCGTTGCTGTTGACGGAAAAGTCTTCCTTACGGGCCATCAGTTCGTTGCCGAATACTATGCGCAGGACGGAATTCCGGGCGTAGGCAACCGGGACCAGCGCCAGGGCATTGAGGCCCAGAAGGCCTTCCGACAGCCAGTCCACGAGAAGGCCGGAGGCGAAGGCCAGCAAAAGCAGAGCGAAGCGGTTTACCCGGATGGGGACACTGAGGATCATCACCGGCAGGATGCTCAACATCACAAAGGGCGTGAAACGGAAATAATTGCTGATAATCAATTGCGCTATCAGCAGAAGGACGTAGGCTTTCCAGAATTCGTTTCTTTTCATAGCTCAAATCCTTCTATTTCTTCCTGGTCCCGGTTGTGGACGACAGTTACAAAACGTATGCTGCTGAAGTCCTGGAAGAGGGTAACGTCAATTTCGTGGGTGGCACCGTTCACCACCTTGGCCTTGCCGGCCACGCCCAGGGGAATGTCGGGCGGGAACAGGAGAGAATGGCCGCTGGTGAAAACGGTGTCTCCGGGTTGGTAGCGGTTCTGGAGGGGAATTTCCTTGAGGATGGCGCCGTTGTCGTGGATGCCATCCCAGACCAGCAGGCCGCTGCTGCCCTCTTTCCCCAGACGAACGCTGATGGAGATGTCGCTGTTCTGGAAAGAAAAGGCGAAGGCGCGGTGCTCACTTACGGCATCCACAATGCCCACTACGCCGTTGTGGGTGATGATGCCGGATTTCTCCTGAATACCATCTTTATATCCCCGGTTCAGAATCAGGTAATTATGCTGCTTGTTGCGGCTGATCTTGATTACTTCGGCCGGAATTATGCCATAGCCGCTCAAGCTGTCCACCTTTTGCTCCTCCGCGTACTGGCTACGGAGTTGTTCCTGGCTGCGCAGTAACTGCTCCTGGAGAAGGAAATTCTCCTGAGCCAGTTTCCGGTTGGTTTCGGTCAGGGAATAATAGTAGCGGAAGCTCTGCGAAACGCCCCAGACTTTATCCATGAACCAATGCGAGCCTTGTGCCATCCATGTGCGCTGCAGTTCGGCGTTCCGGTTTAACAGATAGAGCGACGCGGCCTCCAATAACAGGAAGACCGCGAGCAGGAGAAGCCGGGGGAGGAGCAGCTGCCGCTTCATGGTTTAGCGCATGAGGAAAGGATAGTTCTCCGTGTTCTTGAGCGCGATACAGGTGCCGCGTGCCACGGCGCGGAGCGGGTCTTCGGCCACATGGAACGGGATGTTGATCTTTTCCGAGAGACGTTTGTCCAGGCCGCGCAGCAGGGCGCCGCCGCCGCTCAGGAAAATACCGTTGTCCACGATGTCCGAATAAAGTTCCGGCGGGGTCTGTTCCAGTACCTGCTGGATGGAAGCTTCCAGGCGGGCGATGGACTTGTCCAGGCAATGGGCTATCTCCTGGTAGGGGATGAGGGCCTCCACCGGGTGTCCGGTCATGAGGTTCGGACCACGGACGAGGAACGGTTCGGGCTCCACTTCCAGTTCGGGAATGACGGCGCCCACGGCGATCTTGATCTTCTCCGCGGTGGTCTCACCGACCCGGATGACGTGCTGCTGGCGCAGGTAGTTCTGGATGTCGGCGGTGAACACGTCGCCGGCCACGCGGATGGAAT
>CAMYWP010000091.1 GCA_947302825.1 uncultured Bacteroidales bacterium | reverse complement strand
CGTCGTGCTGGGTGCTCAGGACGATGGTGTGCACCTTCACCGGCTGGTGGGTTTCGCCGTCGTATTCAATGGTGAACTGACTCTTGGCATCGGGCCGGAGATAAGGCATCAGTGCCAGTTCGTTATGGCGGATATCGGCCAGGATTTCCAGCAGTTTGTGGCTCAGGTACAACGGCAGGGGCATATAGTCCTCCGTGTCGCGGCAGGCATAGCCGAACATCATGCCCTGGTCACCGGCACCCTGCTCCTCTCCGTGCTTGCGCTCTACGCCGCGGTTGATGTCCGGGCTCTGCTCATGGATGGCGCTCAGCACGCCGCAACCGGATGCATCGAACATATATTCGGCCTTGGTGTAGCCGATTTTCCGGATGGTGTCGCGCACCGTCTTCTGGATGTCCACATAGGCTTCGGCCTTCACCTCCCCCATCACCACCACCATGCCGGTGGAGCAGAAGCTCTCGCAGGCCACCTTGGCCTCCGGGTCCTGCATCAGGAACTGGTCCAGGATAGCGTCGCTGATCTGATCGGCCACTTTGTCGGGATGTCCCTCGCTGACAGACTCGCTCGTAAACAAATAGTTCTTAGCCATATATACAAAAAAAATTAGCCCCGGGCTTATATGCGGAGGCTAAAAAACACAAAACACTGATATGAAATGTAATTTTAGCATTTTTTAACGTGGTTGCAAGCAATCCAAATCTATCCACATATTTTTTGGGACGGCAAAGGTAGTGTTATTTTTTGAATCTGCAAAAAAATTTAATACCCGCTCCGCTCCATTTCCCTGCGGAGGTCCTTCTTCTTGATGGTTTCCCGCTTGTCGTACTCTTTCTTACCCTTGGCCAGGGCAATCACCAGCTTGGCGAAACCATTGTCGGCGATAAAGAGCTTGACGGCCACGATGGTGAGGCCTTTCTGTTTATCGGCCTGTTGTAAATGCCTGAGTTCCTTCCTGTTAAGCAGCAGCCTTCTGTCCCGCACGGGCTCATGCTGGCCCCAGCTGCCCCAGTGGTATTGGGCGATGTTCATCCCCCTTACGTAGAGCTCGCGTCCCACGAAAAAGCAATACGCATCCTGCAGCGAGCACTTCCCTGCCCTGATGCTCTTGATCTCCGTTCCCACCAGCTGAATGCCGGCGGTATAGGTTTCCAGGAACTCGTAATCGAACGAGGCCCTGCGGTTCTTGATCTGTATGCTGCTCTTGGCTTTGGGCATAGGATTGCAAAGGTACTACTTTTTCTGTAATTTTGCGCTATGCTAAACAAGACCCAACTGCTGCCCGACCGCCCCGGCATTCCGCCCATGGCCCCTATGCCGGAGCCGGAAGTGATGGACCCCGCCGCCCTGGCAAGCGCCTATGCCGCTGGGGACATCGACCTCATCTGCGTCCTGGGACCAACCGCCTCCGGCAAGACCCGATATGCCGTGCAACTGGCTAAAGCCATAGAGGGTGCCGAAATTCTTTCGGCCGACAGCAGGCAGGTGTATGTGGGCATGGACATTGGGACGGGGAAAGACCTGCGGGAGTACGGCGATGTCCCGTATCACCTGATCGACCTGGTGCCTGCCGGCAGCAAATACAATATTTATCAGTATCAGTCGGCTTTTGCCCATGCCTGGGCCGATGTCCGCTCCCGCGGCGCCATCCCCATCCTTTGCGGCGGGTCGGGCCTGTACATTGAAGCCGTCACTCGCGCCTATAAGTTCGAAAAGGAGAACGGACTGCCCGCATCGGACTTGCCGCAAAAAGTGTTTTATATCGGCACCCTGGTTTCCCGGGAGGAACGGGTGGCGCGCATCGATCATCGGCTGGAAGAGCGCCTGCAGGAAGGGCTGGTGGAAGAAGTGCGCGGCCTGCTGGAAACGGTTCCGGCACAGGACCTTCTCTACTACGGTCTTGAATACAAGTTTGTTACGCAGTATATTCTGGGAGAACTCAGCTACGAGGACATGGTCATTGCCCTGGGCAATGCCATCCATCAGTTTGCCAAACGCCAGATGACCTGGTTCCGCGGCATGGAACGCGACGGTATCCGTATCCACTGGGTCCGGCCCTAATCCAGGGACTGGGAGGTGGCGATGGTCATGTACAGCAGGCGGGAATACTCTTCCGGAGAGAGGGACGCAAAAAGGTAGTTCACCGGATCTTTGGTTTCGCCCTTGTAACTCACCTCAAAGTGCAAATGCGGAGTGGGATAGGACGATGAAATGCCCACCGTACCCACTTTCTGTCCGCGGCGGATCCGCTGCCCGCCGGTAACCTTGATATCGGCCAGCAGGCAATAGCGCGTGGCGTAGCCGTTTCCATGATTGATTTCCACTACGTTACCCAGGCCCCTGCGGGAACGCACCACCTTTGATACGGTGCCTCCGGCTGCTGCAAAAACGTCCGTCCCCTGGGCGGCAATCAGGTCAAGGCCCTTGTGCGTCATGGGCAGTTTGTACACCGGATTCTGCTTCTCCCCCACCGAGGCGCCCGCCTGCACATAGGACATGTCTTTCAAGGGCAGAGTAAGCGGCGGAATGCTGTCCCGACGCTGCTCCAACAGGCCGAAAATAGCCGCGAAACTGGCATCCACGTTACCCGCCATGGCCATGGTGCTTTCCACCGTGGAAGCAGCCGATGAAAGGTAGAAACTCTCTGATAATGAATCGCTTTCTGCAATCAAATCGGCCGCCGTCAAGGCGTCCAGCGAAGGGGCCTGTGTTTCGAAGAGCTCCTCATAGATGGCATCGTCCTTGTCCAACAGGCCTTCCACCACATCGCCGATAAGACGCTCCTTCTCCTTCAATTGCGCATAACGTTCCCGGTACAGGTTGTTTTCCCGCTCCAGCTGGCGTTCCTCCTTGGTGGAGAAAAACAGGGCGAAAAGGATATAGAACACCACCGACAGCGAAGCCGTGCTCACCACATAACGCAGCAAACTGGACAAAAACTTCTGTATGGGGGTGCGCTGTTTCATCACTTGGCGGGTTTGCGAACCAGTTCAAAGTAGTCCTTGGACGGAATGGTCAGATCCATATATAGAGCCGGATTCACATAATTCTTCCTGTAAATCACCTCATAATGCAGGTGCGGACCGGTGATGCGGCCGCTGCGGCCGCTCAGGCCCAGGCAATCCCCGCGGGAAACTTTCTGTCCCACTTCCACATCGGTGCGGGACAGGTGGGCATAACGGGTTACATAGCCGAAACCATGGTCCACTTCAATGTGGTTGCCGTAACCGCCCCTTTCGTGCTTCACCAGGCTCACCGTACCGTCGCCGGTGGCATACACCGGATTGCCGGGCGGGCAGGCGAAGTCCATGCCGGTATGGCGCTTGCCGATACCCAGGATAGGGTCTGCGCGCAAGCCGAAGGGACTGGTCATCCGATAGGTGGAAGGGTCCGTGTTCATGGGAGGGATAGAGGGAATATGCGCCGCCAGGTCGCCGGCCGTAAGCTGCAGGGCCAGGACATCTTCGAACGATTTGGACTGCACGTAGGCCCGCTTTTCCAGCACATCCAGCCGCCGGACCACCTTTTTGAGGCCGGTGCCTTCCAGATCGGCATAACGTTTTTCCCCGCCGAAGCCGCTCTGGCGGACAGCCTGAGGAATCTCGTCCAGACCATACACGTTGCGGTAGATACGGTCGTCGCGGACCTCCAGCATGGAAAGGAGTTCGTCGTAGCGGTCCAGTTGCTGGGACATTTGGTCCATCCGGGTGTTCCAATGCGCGTTCTGGCGCTTCAGGATGGCGGTTTTGGGCAGATCCAGCCCCAGCACCGACACATAGAACCACATATAAAACAGGAACAGGGCCGCCCCGGAAAGGACGACCAGCAGCCACATCCAGCTACTGTAATGGCCTGCGCCTATTTGTTTGGCCGATGGGGTCATGGCCTGCAAAGGTAACAAAAATCCTGCCCAAATGCCAAAATAGGATATTTTGCGGAAAAATCGTATCTTTGTAGGCTATATTGAAATAACTTGAATAGAATATATGACAGCTAAGGAAATCCGCCAGCAATTCCTGGAATTTTTCGCCTCCAAGGGCCATACCGTGGTCCCGTCCGCACCCATGGTCATCAAGAACGACCCCACCCTCATGTTCACCAATGCGGGCATGAACCAGTTCAAGGACATCTTCCTGGGCAACAGCGCACCCAAGTTCCCCCGCGCCGCCGACAGCCAGAAGTGCCTCCGCGTAAGCGGCAAGCACAACGACCTGGAAGCCGTGGGTCACGACGGACGCCACCACACCATGTTCGAGATGCTGGGCAACTGGAGCTTCGGCGACTACTTCAAGAACGAAGCCATCGACTGGGCCTGGGAGCTGCTCACGGAGGTGTACAAGATTGACAAGACCAAGCTGTACGCCACCGTTTTTGAAGGATCGGCCGAAGACGGTACCGAAAAAGACACGGAGGCCGAGAAAGCCTGGCTGCGCCACCTGCCCGCCGATCACGTGCTCACCGGCAACAAGCACGACAACTTCTGGGAGATGGGCGACACCGGCCCCTGCGGCCCCTGCAGCGAAATCCACATCGACCTTCGCCCCGACGAAGAGATCACCCGCATCCCCGGCCGCGAACTGGTGAACACCGACAACGACGACGTCATCGAAATCTGGAACCTGGTGTTCATGCAGTACGAGCGCAAGGCCGATGGCCACCTGGAGCAACTGCCCGCCAAGAGCATCGACACCGGCATGGGCTTCGAGCGTCTGTGCATGATCCTCCAGAACAAGAAGAGCAACTACGAGACCGATGTCTTCTCCGGCCTTATCGGCCAGGTGGAAGCCTTCTCCGGTCACAAGTACGCCGAAGGCGGCAATGTGCAGGTGGCCATGCGCGTGATCGCCGACCACATCCGCGCCATTGCCTTCTCCATCGCCGACGGCCAGCTGCCCTCCAACGTGAAGGCCGGCTATGTAATCCGCCGCATCCTGCGCCGTGCCGTGCGTTACGGCTACACCTTCCTGGGCTTTGGCGAACCCTTCCTCTGCCGTCTCATCCCCCAGCTGGTGGAAGACATGGGCGAAGCCTATCCCGAACTGAAAGCCCAGCAGAAACTCATCGAGAACGTAATCCGCGAGGAAGAAAACGCCTTCCTGCGCACCCTGGACCGCGGTATCCGCATGCTGGAAGACAATATGGCCAAGAACGCCGCCACCAAGATGGTGTCCGGCACGGATGCCTTCGTGCTGTACGACACCTACGGCTTCCCCATCGACCTTACCCAGCTCATCGCCTCCGAAAAAGGCTACGGAGTGGACCTGGAAGGCTTCAACGCAGAGCTGCAGAAGCAGAAGGAGCGCGCCCGCAACGCCACCGCCAACGAGTTCGGCGACTGGACCGTCTTCGCCGAGGACGACGTCCTGTTCGAGGGCTATGACACCCTTCAGGTGGAGGGTGCCCGCCTGCTGCGCCAGCGCACCGTGAAGCAGAAGAACAAGGAATACTTCCAGCTGGTCTTCGACCGCACGCCTTTCTATGCCGAAATGGGCGGCCAGGTGGGCGACACCGGCTGCATCGTGGGCGCCGACGGCGAAAAGATTGCCATCCTGAACACCGTGAAGGAAAACAACCTCACCATCCACCTGGCGGCCAAACTGCCGGAGGACGGCACCCAGACCTTCACCCTCTGCGTGGACGGCGAGCGCCGCCAGCGCATCATGAACAACCACACGGCCACGCACCTGCTGCACCAGGCCCTGCGGGAAATCCTGGGCACGCACGTGGAGCAGAAAGGCTCCTTCGTGGGACCGGACTACTTCCGCTTCGACTTCTCCCACTTCCAGAAAGTGACCGACGAGGAACTCCGCGCCGTGGAAAACCGCGTGAACGCCCTCATCCGGGCCGATGAACCCCTGTGCGAAAAACGCGACGCCAGCATGGACGAAGCCCGCGCGATGGGCGCCATGGCCCTGTTCGGCGAAAAATACGGCGACGTAGTGCGCGTAGTTCGCTTTGGAGACTCCATCGAGCTCTGCGGCGGTACGCATACCCGCAGCACCGGCACCATCGGCCTGTTCAAAGTGCGGGCCGAAAGCGCCGTGGCCGCCGGCGTACGCCGCATCGAGGCTGTCACAGGTGCATCGGCCGAAGAAGGCATCCAGCTGCTGGAAGACATGCTCAAGACGCTGAAAGGCCTGTTCAACAATGTGCCCGACCTAACCGGTGCCATCCAGAAGATGATCAGCGAGAACGCCGATGCCCGCAAACAGCTGGAAACCATCGCTGCTGAAAAAGCTGCCGCCATGGCCGAAAAACTGGAGGCCCAGGCCGTCGAATACAACGGCATCCGGCTGGTGCGCTTCGACAATTCCGCAGATCCGGCCCTGGTCCGCAACATGGCCCTGCTTTTGCAGAAGAAGGCCCAGAACCTGGTACTGGCCGGCGCCTTCTCCTTCGACGGCAAGCCCAACCTGGTGCTCATGTACTCCAACGACCTGGTAGCCAAGGGCAAGAACGCCGGCAAGGACATCCGTCAGGCCGCCCAGTTCATTCAGGGCGGCGGCGGCGGACAGCCCGGTCTGGCCACCGCCGGCGGCCGCAACCTGGAAGGCCTCTCCCAGGCTCTGGATAAACTTGTTGAGGTAGCCACCGCTTAATGAAGAAATTAGACCAGTTCTTACTCAAATCCTTTGTGGGACCGTTTCTGGCGATCCTGGGGATTGTAGTATTCATACTGGTCATGCAGTTCCTTTGGCTGTACATCGATGAACTGGTGGGCAAGGGTCTGGAATTCAAGGTAATCCTGGAATTCCTGATGTGGGGAAGCTGTCAGGTGCTGCCGCTGGCCATTCCGCTGGCCACCCTGCTCAGCTCCATGATGACCCTGGGCGACATGGGCGAGAAATTCGAGCTCACCGCCATCAAGGCTTCCGGCATTTCGCTGCTGCGGGTCCTCACGCCCATGATCGGCGTGAGCATCCTCATCAGTATTGACGCCTTCTATATCGGCGACCGCCTGGTCCCCTACTCCATCAACCAGATCTACACCATGCGCGACGACATCGGCCGCACCAAGAGTGAGATCAAAATCCCCACCGGAACGTTTTACGACGGCATCGAGGGCTATATCCTCAGGGTGGACCGCCGGGATAAGAAGACCGGAATGATGTACAACATCCTGGTGTACGACCACAGCGCAGGTAAAGGCAATACTTCCATCACCGTGGCCGACAGCGGCGTCATCAAGATGTCCAAGGCCAAGGACTACCTAACCTTCCAGCTCTTCGACGGCGTGAATTACCAGGAAGAGAACAAGCG
>CAMYWP010000090.1 GCA_947302825.1 uncultured Bacteroidales bacterium | reverse complement strand
ATTGGGGAACACGCAGCAGGAGGCGGGCAACGGCCAGTCGGGATAGGCCACGGCCAGTCCGTTCACCTTCTCGATCATGGCTTTCACGGAGGCCGGAGTGTCGTCATTGGCCAGGGTGGTCTGGTCCATGATGCCGAAGCACTTCTTGTACAATTCTTCGTTCGCGATCTCTTCCAAACCGCCGGCGATGAGCTCCAGGCGACGGGCGATGGCCTCTTTATCCGGCGTATAGCCGTATTTGCTTGCAATTGACATAATTCTATCCTTTAATTTGTATTACATATCCTTCGTCAATAAGGGGCTGCACCAGGGCACGCATCTCCCCTTCCGTATATTTGCCCAGTCCCGACATGGGCGTTTCCCGGTCGATGGTATAGACCATCACCACGCGGGGTTTCAGTTCCCGGACCCAGTCCATCCAGGCCGATACCCAGTCTTCCGTGGACCAGCCGGGACCGCGCAGGAACAGGGTCTGCAGCACGAAATCGCCGTTAAAACGCTTGAGCTGCTGAATGATATCGGCCACGTGATAGTTTCCTACAGGCCGATTGACCAGCGCCGCCTGCTCGTCGGTGGCGGCATCCAGCTTCAGGATGGCATTGTCCACCTTCCGCAGCGCCTCAAAGACGCCCGGCGCGCCGATGCGCGTGGCGTTGGACAGCACCGACACCTTGGCATTCGGGTAATACCGGTCCCGCAGCGCCAGGGTAAGGTCGATGATTTCCGGGAAGGCAGGGTTCAGCGTAGGCTCCCCGTCCCCCGAGAAAGTGATGGAATCGATGGGGGTTCCGGCAGCGATACAGGCCTCCAGTTTGCTCTGCAAGGCCTCGCGCACATCTTCCGCCGTGGGAAGCGTTTTATCTTCCCTGCCATCTTTGTTCCAGCCGCACTCGCAGTACACGCAGTCGAAGTTGCACAGTTTCCCTTGCTGAGGCAACAAATTGATACCCAGCGAACTCCCCAGCCGGCGGCTGAAAATGGGGCCGAAAACCGTAGTCTCCCTTAACATAGGCGTTGTGAATAGCTATTACTGGTTAGGCTCGGGATGCTTCCGAGCGAACTAATTAATGCCAGGCCGGGTTTTTTGCCGGGAGCGATGCTGCCCAGGACGGCTTCTTTGCCCAGGAAGCGGGCGCCGTTGAGGCAGGCCCATTCCAGGAGCTCTCCCAAAGGGATATCGAAAGCCTGCTGCAGGCAGTAGAGCTCTGCCACCATGTTCAGCTGGTCGTTGGATGAAAGCGAATCCGTTCCCACGCAAATGGGAATCCCGGAGGCCCGCATTACGGGAATGGGCGGCAAAGTGTTATGGATAAATAGGTTAGAAAGCGGGCATACCGCCAGGAAAGGATGGGCCAGCACCTGGCGGGCCAGAGCGGCGCCTTCTGCCGTCAGGCAGCATTCGTGCACCAGCAGCACGTGGCCGGGAATAGGGGCCGACAAACCGCCAGCCAAAAGGCGGTCCAGGAAATAGTTCAAGGAAGATTCTCCAGTGACCGGCGGCGTGGGAATACCATTGGCCACCCGGTTGTCCCACATGGGACCGGAGCCGCAGCGCATCATCTCCTCTTCCTCTTCCGACTCTTCGCTATGATAGGACAGGGAACCGCTTTTAAGGCCCTCCACGGCCGATGCCGTGAGCAGTTCCGGGCTCATGGTATAACAGGAATGGGGCGTGGGAGCGGCATCCAGGCCGAAGGCTTCGGCCTTTTTCTGCAGGGCCTTCACACCCTCCATCACCGCCGCACATTCGTCCGGCTGCGCTCCGAATACCTCCAGGAACGTGCGGGTATACATCGGATGCTCCGCCTTTATCGCAAAGGAATCGTCGCAGTTGGAGATATCGGCCATGGCGGACACACCTTGTTCCCAGAGCTGGTCCATGGCGCTTTTCAGGCAGGCAAGCTTTGTTTCCAGGGAAGAAGTGTCGCGCAAGGCGTTGATCTGGTCGATGAAGCCGGCCATGCCCGTCCCCTTGCGGAAGAGTCCCTTCATGTAGGAGAGCTCCACATGGCAATGAGCATTCACAAAGCCCGGGACGATGGCCCCGTCCAGCAGCGTCTCCCCTTCCTCAGAAGGGCCGATACGCAGGATGGTTCCGTCGTCGTCCACCTCCACAAAAGCATTGCGAAGAGGCTCGCGGGACTGGAGCGTATACAGGTATTTAGCCGCAAAACGCTTCATAGCGAATCTCTTACACTTACAAAAAGCAGGGAATCCTGGGGGACAAGGAGCAGGGAATCCCAGGGGGTAACCACCCGCAGGGAGTCATCGCCGAAGCGCAGGAGAAGGGTATCCACCGGACGCACACGCGGCAGCGGGCGCCGGCTGGTATCCGGCTGGGTGTTGTAAATGCGCAGCAAGTTTTCGCGCCATTGAATCAGGTCCACCTCTGCGCGAACAATGGAGGCCTCCTTATCCAGACGGTCCCCTACCTTCTCCATGATTTTTTCGAACCTGGCAGGATCGGCCAAATAGTATTCCAGGCTGTACAGGAAATCATCTGTATCGTAGCCGTATTCCTCGAAGATGCCCTCGTATACCAGACAAGTATCGGCCTGCACTCTTAGTTGAAAGTCGTGATTGATCTGCTGGTCTTGCACCAGCATCTGGTACATGATTTCCTCCATGTTATCACGGCTGATCCGCCGCGGTCCGCACGAGACAGCCAGCAGCAGGATAAGCAGTGTATAAAGGGACTTCCGCACTATCTGAGAATGGCACCTAATTCAGTCTGGAGGGCACCCAGAACACGTTCCATGGTCTTTTCCACATCCATATCCGTGAGGGTGCGCTCAGGATCCTGCAGCACGAAATTCAGGGCATACTGCTTCTTGCCGGCAGGAATCTTGTCGCCGCGGTACACATCGAAGAGCGTGACGCTCTTGATGAGTTTCTTACCGGCACGGACGGCGGATTTGCGAACGTCGGCATAGGCCACATTCTCGTCCAGCAGGAGGGCAAGGTCGCGGCGCACTTCCGGGAACTTGGGCAGTTCCTTAAAGGAGAATTTGTCGCGTTTGATCAGAGTGAAGAGGACTTCCCAGTTGATTTCGGCGGCGAAAACGGGCTGCTTGATGCCGAAACGCTTGCACAGCACCGGATTCATGCAACCCAGCACGGCCAGTTGCTTGGGCTCCTTGCCGGGCAGGCTGTAGGTGATGCCTTCAGAGAAGAGGTCGGCCGGGGCCGATCCCATCTGAAGGGTGGTTACATCGATCCGGTAACGGGCCATCAGGGCCTCCACATAGCCTTTGAGCTGGAAGAAACTGGACTTCTGGGCCGCGCTGCGCCACACTTTGTCCGGCGTGCCGCTGATAAAGAGGGAGAAGCAGCGGTGCTCTTCGTAGCCGGCCAGGGTGGTTCCGTCCGTTTCCGGCAGACGCTGGTAAACGGAGCCGTATTCGAAGAAACGCAGGGAGGTGGCCTGACGGTTCAGGTTGTAGGCCACTACCTCAAGGCCGTTGAGCAGGAGCGTCTGACGCATCACGTTCAGATCCTGCGACAGCGGGTTCACGATGTGGACGCATTTTTCGGCCGGATAGGTTTCCAGCTTGGTATAGTATTCCTCCTTGGTGAGGGAGTTGTTCATGGTCTCCACAAAACCGTTGGCGGCCAGCCAGTTGGAAATGGCGTTGCGGGTAGCTTCCGGATCCGGCTGCTGCGAAGGGTTCACGCTCATGCGCAGGTTCTGCGGCAATTCGATGTTGTTGTAGCCGTAGATGCGGAGGATTTCTTCCACCACGTCGCATTCGCGCGTGACGTCCACCATGTAGGTGGGAGCGGCCACCAGGGCGCCGCCGTCCCATTCCTTAACAAACTGGTAGTTCAGGCCTTCCAGGATCTTTTCGATGGTCTTCCAGCCAATCTCCTTGCCGATGAAATGCTCGATGCGGGCATAGTCCAGTTCAATCTGAACCCGCTGGATGGGCTGCGGATAGACTTCGCGCAGCGAGCCGATGACCTGGCCACCGGCCACCTCCTGAATGAGGAGGGCGGCGCGCTTGGCGGCATAGAGGGCGGCCTCGGGATCGGCGCCACGTTCGAAGCGGAAACTGGCGTCGGTGCTCAGTTGCTGGCTCTTGGCGGTCTTGCGGATGCTCACGGGGTCGAAGTAAGCGCCTTCGATGAACACGTTCACCGTGCTGTCGGTTACGCCGGAATCTTCTCCGCCGAACACGCCGGCGATACACATGGGACCGGCCTCATTGGCAATCACCATGTCGCAGGCGGCCAGTTTGCGCTCCATGCCGTCCAGGGTGCGTATGGGCTCCCCTTCGGACGCACGGCGCACGATCACCTTTCCGCCGGTTTTGTCGGCGTCGAAGGTGTGCAGCGGCTGGCCAGTCTCGAACAGCACGAAATTGCTGATGTCCACCACGTTGTTAATGGGTTTCAGGCCGATGGAAAGCAGGCGCTCCTGCAGCCATTCCGGGCTGGGAGCCACCTGGACGCCCTTCACGGTGATACCCACATAGCGCGGGGCGCCGGCGGTGTCCAGCACCTCCACGGGGATGGATTCTCCCTCCCCTTCGCGGAAAGCTTCCACGGAAGGGATGCACAGCTGGGCCGGAATGTCGCGGCTCTTGAGGTAACCGTACAGGTCGCGGGCCACGCCGATGTGCGAAGCGGCATCGATGCGGTTGGCGGTGATTTCGTATTCAATCACGGCCTCATCCTTCAACTGCAGGTATTCCTTGGCGGGGGTGCCTACCACGGCATCGGCCGGAAGGACCATGATGCCGGCATGGCTGGCGCCGATACCCAGTTCGTCCTCTGCGCAGATCATGCCGAAGCTCTCCACGCCGCGGATCTTGGATTTCTTGATCTTGAAGTCGCCGGGCAGCACCGTGCCGATGCGCGCAAAGAGCACCTTCTGGCCAGCCGCCACGTTGGGCGCGCCGCACACTACCTGGACGGGCTCCGGGGAGCCGTCGTTCACGGTGGTGACGTGCAGGTGATCGCTGTCCGGATGGGGCTCGCAGGTAAGGACCTGGGCCACCACAACGCCGGCCAAACCGCCGGGAATCACTTCCTGCATTTCCACGGAATCCACCTCGATGCCGATGGAGGTCATGGCCTCGGCCACCTGTTCGGGCGTAAGGTCACACTTCAGATACTCTTTGAGCCAATTGTAACTTAACTTCATTGTATATCTTCCAATTTAAACAAATCTTCTACGAATTCTTCCTTGTCAAAGACTTTGAGGTCTTCCACTCCTTCGCCGATGCCCAGGAACTTGATGGGAAACTTGAACTGGTCCACGATGCCCACCACCACGCCGCCTTTGGCGCTGCCGTCCAGCTTGGTAACGGCCAGGGCCGTAACGTCCGTGGCCTTGGAGAACTCCTTGGCCTGGACGAAGGCGTTCTGTCCGGTGGAAGCATCCAGCACCAGCAAAACCTCGTGCGGGCCGTCCGGCACCACGCGGCGGATTACGTTGCGGATTTTGGTGAGCTCGTTCATCAGGTCCACACGGTTGTGCAGACGGCCGGCGGTGTCGATCAGCACTACATCGGCCCCTTTGGCCACGGCGCTTTTCACCGTGTCGAAGGCCACGGAGGCGGGATCGGCGCCCATGGGCTGCTTCACCAGATCGGCCCCGGCGCGTTCCGCCCAGATGCTCAGCTGCTCCACGGCGGCGGCACGGAAGGTATCGGCCGCTCCTATGACCACTTTTTTGCCCTGGGCCCGGAGCATGGCGGCCAGCTTGCCGATGGTGGTGGTCTTCCCTACTCCGTTCACGCCCACGATGAGCATCACATACGGCTTCTTGGAAAAGTCGAAAGGCTGGACCGGGGCGCTGTCTTCGCCCATCAGGAGGGCAATCTCGTCCCTGATGAGGGCCACCAGCTCTTCCATGTCCACATACTTGTCTTTCTCTACGCGGTCTTCGATGTTGTCGATGAGCTTGAGCGTGGTGTCCACACCCATATCGCTGCCCAGAAGGGCTTCTTCCAGCGCATCCAGTACATCCTCGTCCACCTTGGACTTGCCCGTAATGGCCCTTCCGAGCTTCTGGAAGAAGTTCAGATTGGTTTTCTTTACGCCTTTGTCAAAAATTCCCATAGTTTACCTTAGCCTTTCTCACGAAAGGTACTTATCAATCTACAAAATTAACAATTTTAACTGTAGAAAGCAAAAAACGGGTGATGGATGAACCGGTTGGGGTGGTTCCTGTACAAGGCTGGTTTGTATGACGCCAACCTTGTACAGTGTTTCGGCACCTGAGACACCCGAGAGGCCATTCCTGTGTTCAAGGATGGTCACATTAAAACCAACCTTGTACACTAGTTGGCACTATCGGCACTTTTTTTCGTATCTTTGCGCCTATGTTATACATCCCCAAAGACTACCGCAACCTGCTGGGCGGTCCCGAGCAGACGGAAAAGGCCATCAAGGCTGTCAAAGATATGTTTCAGGTGAACCTGAGCGCCCAGCTGGGGCTGCTGCGCGTGACGGCGCCTATGATGGTGCTTTCCGGGCAAGGCCTGAACGATGACCTCAACGGCGTAGAGCGCCCGGTTAAGTTCCCGGTCAAGTCCATGGCCGATGCCCCCGCTGAAGTGGTGCACTCCCTGGCCAAATGGAAACGTCTGAAACTGGCCGAACTGGGAGTAGAGCCCGGCCGCGGTATCTATACAGATATGAACGCCTTGCGTCCGGACGAAGACCTGGACAACCTCCATTCCATCTACGTAGACCAGTGGGACTGGGAGAAAGTGATGCTGCCTTCCCAGCGCACCACGGAATTCCTGCATAAGACTGTCAGGCGCATCTATGAGGCCGTGAAGGTAACCGAGAACAAACTTTACGTGGAGTTCCCGCAGATTAAGCCTATGCTGCCGGAAGATATCTTCTTCATTACAGCCCAGGAGCTGTTGGACCGCTATCCCACGCTAACGCCCAAAGAGCGCGAAAACGCCATCACAAAGCAGTATGGAGCTGTTTTTATCCAGGGGATTGGTGCCAAACTCTCCAACGGAGAGCTCCATGACGGCCGCGCCGCCGACTACGACGACTGGTCCCTGAACGGCGACATTCTGCTGTGGAACCCGGTGCTCCAGAGCGCCTTCGAAATCTCCAGCATGGGCATCCGCGTGAATGCCGAAAGCCTGCACGCCCAACTGGCCAAACGGGATCAACTGTGGAAAGAAGACCTCTTCTTCCACAGACTGCTGCTGGAAGGCCGGCTGCCCCAGACCATCGGCGGCGGTATCGGCCAGTCCCGTCTGTGCATGTTCCTGCTCCGGAAAGCGCATATCGGCGAAATCCAGAGTGCCATCTGGCCGGAAGACATGCGCCGCGCCTGCCG
>CAMYWP010000089.1 GCA_947302825.1 uncultured Bacteroidales bacterium | reverse complement strand
TAGAGCACATGCTTTGCAAGCATGGGGTCGCCGGTTCGAATCCGACTACCTCCACTCAAAACAGGCTTCCGCTAACGCGGGGGCCTGTTTTTCGTACAGGTAGTCGGATAGTCGGTCCACGTTACCCTCTCCCCAAACCCCTCCCCCGAGGGGGAGGGGCTGCCGGCAGAAGCCGGCTGCAGACCTTCGGCCCGCGCTATCGCTTCGCTCCAAAACAGAAAAAGCCATCGCGGTATGCGATGGCTTTTTTGTATGGAGGGGTGAGGATTAGGCCAGGCCGCCGTTGAGGGCGTAATCGGCCTTGACTTCCTCGTAGAAGGCGGATTGTGCGGTGTAATAATAAGGGGTGATCCAGAGGCTGGCGATGCCAAAGGTGACGATGCAAAGCAGGAACCAGCCGATGAAGCTGAGCTGCAGCCAGAAGAGGTCGAACTTGTGGCCTTTCATCATCATACGGCTGCGGTGGATGGCTTCGCTGGCGCTCAATTCCGGATTCTCGTCCAGGATGTAAGGGGTCATGGAATAGGAGTATGCCTTGATGATACCGGGAATGATGAACAGGAGGGTCCAAAGGAATACAAGGACACCCATAAGTACCATGCCGCCGATCTTACGCCAGTAATTGGAAAAGTCGAACAGGTTGGACACGCAGTTGTTGTCTCCGTTGACCAGCAGTTTGCGGAAGATGTTATAAAAGGCTACGCCCATGGGCACCAACAGGAAAATCTCTACCAGGAAAGTGAAGGCCGATGTGCCTTGGTTCTGCTTCTGCAGGGCCGCCACCTCCGGGTCGGAGGCCATGGCGGAAATCTGACTGATGGAGGTGAGGGAATAATCATCCACCACATCCGCCATTCTGACGGATGTATAGGCCATGGGTCCGCTGATGGCCAGGGCAATCAATACATAAACCACGGTGGCCAGGATGGTCTTTCCCCAGTTGCCGCGCAGCGCATTCAGGGCGCTGTCCTTGAAAAAGGTGTTCGATTTCATATACAAAAATTTACTATCTATTGACAAATTTACGCATTTTTCGGATATTTGTACAACAAAAAGCCAAAACTATGACACTGATTATCGTTATCGTTATTATCGCAGGCCTGGCACTGTGGGTAATTTCCGTCCAGAACAGACTGGTCAAGAACGACGAATTCTGCAACAACGCGCTCAAACAGATCAGCGTTCAGCAGACCAGCCGTTTCGACGCACTGGAAACCGCTGTTAAGATTGCCCGTGAGGAAAATAAAATCGAAGGGGAGAACTACCAGAAGATTATCGGCATGCGCCGTCCCGACGCTTCGGCCAATCCCACGGTAGAGGAAATCAATGCCACTGAAAGCGCCCTGGGTGGTTTTGCCGCCCGCCTCATGGCTGTGGTAGAGCGCTATCCGGAGCTCAAAGGCACCCAGGCCTATCAAGACGCCATGCACAAATACTTCGAGTTTGAAGAGCAGGTGCGCCTGAGCAGAATGACCTACAACGATACTGTCACCAAATACAACCGGGATGTCCGTGCATTCCCCGGCTCTTTGGTGGCCTCCATGCTCAACTTCCCCCGCCGCGAGTACCTGGCCGACAGACCCGAAAAGGCCGATATCCCTCAGGATCTCTTCAAAGAATAATTCCATGAAGAAATGTTTGTTCACCGCAGCAGCCTTGTTGGCTGCGGCGGTTTTTTCCCATGCTCAGGAGATACGGGACATCGAGACCACGGTGAACCTGTTCCGCAACGGTAATGCGCAGGTAATCCAGAAGTGGGATGTAACCGTGGTAAGCGGAACCGAATATTTTATTCCCATCGACAACCCCGGCAAGTCCTATATCCACGATTTCAAAGTATTCGAGAACGGGAGGGAATATGCCAACGAGGGAAGGGAGTGGGATTCGGACCGCTCCAGGGAAGAGAAGGCAGGCCGATGCGGCATTGTGGAAAAAGGGAAGGGCAATATCGAGATTTGCTGGGGTTTGGGCGAATATGGGGACCATGTGTACACCATAGCCTACATCATCGATAATCTGGTGCAGTCTTATCCCGAATGCGACGGCTTCCACTGGCATTTTCTCAACGATGAGTGGAGCGTCCGGCCTGAACACGTGTCCATCCGCCTGGTTAACGAAACAGAGGGCGATACCTGGTACTGGGCCAGTGCAGACTCCTGCAACGTTCGTTTCTGGGGCTTCGGCCTGGAAGGTGAATCCGGTATGACGGAGCAGGGCAACATCCTCTTTGAATCCACCGCCCCACTTGCGTACAACAGCTTTTTCTCGGCGCTGGTGCAGTTCGATAAAGGCTTGTTCGAACCGCGGATGCACGGAGACGGAATGTTCGAAGAGCTTAAGGAAGAAGCCATGAAGGGGAGCGACTATGGGGAAGAGAAAGACGGTTTTTGGGATTATGTGTTCTATGTCTTCTTTGCCATTATCTTTATCGGCGTACCTATATTCTTGGTGGGATGGCTCA
Source organism: uncultured Bacteroidales bacterium (assembly GCA_947302825.1). Taxonomy (GTDB): domain Bacteria; phylum Bacteroidota; class Bacteroidia; order Bacteroidales; family UBA932; genus Cryptobacteroides. The sequence goes on along the minus strand of CAMYWP010000089.1, from coordinate 4,853 downwards.
TTTTCAAGGGTATTCAGCGGATTTACCGCCGTGTGACCGGCAACCGCTACCGCAAGGAAGTATTTGAACAGACAAAGATTACCACCTGGAACCGGGATGTGCCTTTCGATGCCAATCCCTGTGTCTTGTATAGTTTGCTGCAAAGCGGCGACATCTTCCATCAAAACAAGAACGCGGCTTTCTCCAATGTGGTAGGTGCTTACTTCCTGAAGTGGATTCAGGAAGGCCTTGTCAAGGTGGAAAAGGATCCCAGGAAAGAAGACCGTGTGAATCTTCGTTTCGTGAAGCCCCAAGAAGAGGAGATTACCTTCACGGATAAGATGGAAGCTACCATCTATGAAAGCGCCCGCGAAGCGGCCGGAGACGATGTCCTGGAGGCCAATGAATTCAAATCCTGGTCTTACAAGCACGATATTACGGTATCCTCCTGGCCCAACGAAGCCATCTCCAGCGGACGCAATGTCTGGAAGGCCGTCTCTCCGGAAATGCGACGTAAAGCCGTGGAATTCAAGAATTTCCTGGAAGACTTCACCCTGGTGGACGAACGTTCGGTTCCGGAACTGGGCCTTTGGAAGCAATACATGATCATGGCCGCCGGCCTGGGGATCGCTGATAAAGTGGCCAAGAACTTCGAGAAACTGTTCCCTCAGGTGATGGAGCAGTATACCCGTGAGACCAATATGCTGGATACCATGACCTCCTATCAGGTGCTCAACAGCCTGAACCGATCCTCCTCATCCATGATGAAGGCGGCGGAAACCCGACAGTCGGAAAGGGCAGCGGCAAGGGCGGCAGCAGCCAGACGCTCCAGCGGCGGTGGCGGATCCATTTCCTTCGGCGGTGGCGGCGGCGGATTCGGCGGCGGCCACGGCGGTGGAACGCGCTAAAAACTATTGGAAATTCAGGCAGACCAGGGTGAGGTCGTCGCTGGCCTCGGCCTGGCCCACATGGTTGGCGACCGCTTCCAGCAGGGTGTCCACCAGGTCTTTTGCCTCCGTAAACGGATGCGTGGACAGGACGGATAGCAGGCGGTCGTTGCCAAATTCCTCATGCTGCTCGTTTTCGGCCTCGTTGAGTCCGTCCGTATAGAGCAGGAGGGGCGTATTGCGGAGGTTTTCCAGCACCTGGCCCTCAAACTCCCAGCCTAAACAAACGCCGATGGGGGTATTGGGCAGGCAGTCCATGAAGTGCGGTGTAGGTGTCAGGATAACGGGCGGATTGTGTCCGCAGTTGCAGAACTCCAGACGACCGCTTTGCAGGTCCAGTTGGCCGATAAAGAGGGTTACGAACATGAGCTGCTCGTTGCCTTCGGACAGGCTGTCGTTGATTTGGCGGGCTACTTCGGAGGGAGGAAGCCCCTGATTGGCCAAGAGACGGAACTGGCTGAAAGCCACCGCCATAAACAGGCTGGCCGGCACACCCTTCCCACTTACGTCGCCAATGCAGAAATGCAGTTTCTCGTCCTGGATAAAGTAATCATAGAGGTCGCCGCCCACTTCCTTGGCAGGACGGATAAAGGAGTACAGGTCTATGTCTTTCCGGTCCGGGAACGGCGGGAACTCATTGGGCACCATTCCCATTTGGATGCTGCGGGCAATGTGCAGTTCGCCCTCGATGCGTTCGCGCTTGGCCGTGGATTCGGTGAGTTCGTGGATATAATTCACCAGGGAACTCTGCATTTCGCCAAATGAATTGGTGAGCACGCCGATTTCGTCATCGGACCGCCGGGTTTCCGGGAGTCGCTGGTCGAATTTACCAGAGGCTATTACGCGAACTTGTGCGGCCAGGTGGCGCAGCGGTGCCAGCAGATTGCGGATGAGCCGGGAGAACACCAGGAACATGAGCAGCAAGCACAGGGCCACGATGGCGATAACAATGTTCTGAAAACGGTGGTAATTTCCGAAGATATCGCTTTCGGGACACACGATGGCTACGCTCCATCCGGTAGCCATCATGGGGCGGAAGAACACATAGCACTTTTCGCCGTCCAGTTGGATTTCCCGCACACCTTCCTTCCAGTCCAGCATGTCCTGGCCCAGTTCCCATTGTTCCAGGTTGGGGCTGACCAGCTGTTGGGTGAAGATGGTTTGGTAGAACAGTTTTTCCGGGTCCGGATGCACCAGGAAGGTCCCGCCCCTTCCCAACATGATGGAATAGGAGTTGGGGTAGGGCTTAACGGCCGAAATGGTCTCCGACAGCCATTCCAGGGAGATGTCCAGCGAGAGCGAGCCCACAAAATTGCCATCGTTGCCGATGAGCGGCCGGCAGTAAGACACCATCATCTTGGAGTCCATGGTTAGGGCGTCTTCCTCTTCCTGGTCTGTGTAAGGCTCCGTCCAGCAGGGCTGCCGGAGCAGTTTGGGCAGCAGATACCAGTCCAGATAGAAATACTGGTATTTGTCGTTGCCCTCCTGCTGCGTGTAGACGGTTTTTCCGTTTTTGTTGGAGTAACAGGAATAGTATTTCCCTTTGGATTTGTAGAAATAGGGCTCGAAGGAAATGGAGCAGCCGTTCAGGAACGAGTTGTTCAGCACTACGGAGCGGGAATACTCCATCATGGCATCCGGTTTGTCCAGGTCGCGATAAATGAGCCATTCCAGATTATCGGCCGTAATCTCTACGTTTTCCAGGATATCGTTCACCCGCTGGACCGTGTTCTCCAGTTCGCGGGTGGCACCCTGGATGGCCTCCTGCCGTACGGTTTTCTGTGCAACCTGAAAGACATAGCCCAGCGCCAGGAGGAACATGGCGGCGGCAAAGAGCACGATCCACAGACTGAGCCGGGAGCTTAGCGAATGGCGGATAACCGTGTTGTTGTTGGTGCGCTTCTTACTCATCGGCTTAAATCCTTCATGGTAATGGGCCGCTTGATTTCCCCGTTGCGCAGCATGAGATCACAGGCCTTTTCCAGCATGTCGGGCCGAAGGAGGAAAGCACGCTCTCCGGTGTCCGGGTCCAGTTGCAGACGCAGGATTTCCTGGAGCATCAGCCCCTGGATCACCCGGTTGGTGGCAATGAAGTTCCGCTGCACATATTCCATCACGATATCCAGGGATTCCTCCGGATGGTCGGCCACATATTCCCAACCCCGGCGGCTGGCCCGGGCAAATTTTTCGGCCTCTTCCTTGTGTTTCTGGTAATAGGCGCGCGTCATGTACAAGCCGTCTTCCTGGATATTGTAATCGTGGTCGCTCATCCGATATACGCATTCTTCCGAAATGGGAATGCCGGATTGGAGGATCTGGAAATATTCGTTGTAGCTCATGGCCACCGAAGCATCTACGGCGCCGGCAATGAACAGGTTCACGCTGTTGGCCGCTTTCACCCACTCATAGTCCAGTTGGGATTCCTTGACCATGCATTCGGCCAGTTGGGTGAAGCCGGCCTGCCAGATGGCTACCCTGGCGCCCGGCTGGTTCAAGGGATTCTTTCCGCGGCGGGAAACAATGACCAGGGCGTTGTTCATGGAAGTTTGCAGCAGATTCACCAGCGGAACCCCGTCATTGATAATCTGGATGGCCTGCGCCAGTTGTAATGTGGTGATGTGGCTGGTGTTGTTGCGAATGCGCTCTTCCGAAGACTGGGTGGCATTGGGGTGGACAATCTGGACCTCGATGCCTTCTTCGTCGTAGAAGCCTTTTTCCTTGGCCACATAGTAGCCGGCAAACTGGGCCTGCGCCGTCCACTGGGGCGTAAAAATGATGGGCTCCGGCTTCTTCTGCTTCTGCGCCTGCAGCGGCAGTATCACCAATAAGAGTAGGGCCGATATGAAAGATAAACGCTTCATATATCGTACAAATGTACGAAATTTTTGCAATAATCGGCCAGGGTAAAATTATAAATCCAGAATTCCTTCCGGGAGTTGCAGGGTAAGCGTGAGGGAGGCTTCGTTAATGGAAACGATGAAGTCCTCGTGGAAGGGGAGGAGCACCTGCTTTCCATCGGGCTGCTCCACCCACAGGCACAGATTGCCGGGGATGTCTTCGTAGTCGGTTACGGTGCCGATGAGGGTGCCTTCCGGCGTGCGCACCTGCCAGCCCGTGAAGTCTTCTTCGCCTTCTTCTTCGAAATAATCGGCATAAAGGGCCGATCCGGCCAGCTCGTCTGCGTCCTTTAAGGAGTGGACGCCGGTGAGATGCACCAGCGCGCGCTTGGTGCCACGGGGCTGGAACGATTCAAAATAAAAGGGAACCGGCAATCCATCGAATGCGATGAATACCGGTTCCTGAAGGTCGATATCTTCCGGGGCGATGTCCAGAAAGCTGATAAGAAGCTCGCCGTCCGTCCCGTTGGATTTCAATACCTGGGCGATCCGCAGCATTATTCTGCCGGGGCTTCCACAGGTTCGGCGGAAGCAGCCTGGGCAGCTTCCTCGGCAGCCTTGCGGGCGGCTTCTTCGGCTTCTGCCTTCTTGGCGGCGATGGCCTTGGCACGGGCTTCGTTCACGGCAGCTTCGGCGGCCTTGGCAGCCTTGGCAGCAGCGATAGCCTCATTCTTGAGGCCGGTCTTCTTGGCGGCGATCTTTTCGTCGCGCTGGGCCTTCCAGGCAGCGAATTTGGCATCGGCCTGGGCCTCGGTGAGGGCGCCCTTGGCTACGCCTTCTGCCAGATGCTTGCGAAGGAGGACACCTTCGTAAGAGAGGATACGGCGGGCCGTAAGGGTGGGCTGGGCACCTACATTGAGCCAAGCCAGAGCCTTGTCACCGTCCAGGATGATGGTGGCAGGGTTGGTGTTGGGGTTGTAAGAGCCAAGCTGCTCGATGAATTTACCGTCGCGCGGAGAGCGGGAATCGGCCACTACAATGTGGAAGAATGCGAAATTCTTCTTACCGTGGCGCTGGAGTCTGATTTTAA
>CAMYWP010000088.1 GCA_947302825.1 uncultured Bacteroidales bacterium | reverse complement strand
CCTCATCTGCCGGTATATTTGGTCTTGCAGGCCCGTCGGCGTACCCGCGGCATGTCGCCATGCAACGTCGTGGGCTCTTACCCCGCGTTTTCACCCTTACCGGAAAAACCCGGCGGTACTTTTCTGTTACGCCGATTGAAGATTACTCCCCACTGTGCTTTCCACAGACGGGTGCCCTATCCTGTGCGGACTTTCCTCAGCTGCACTTCCTGATAACGGGGGCCCGGCAGTGCAGCCGCGACAAGTCGTCCCACCCTTTCCTGGGGGCTCTGCCCCCATAAATGTCCCCCGCGGCCTATTCACCTTTCCGTTTTTACTGTCGCAAAAACCCGGCCCGGCCGGGCGCCTGCAGGCGCCTTGGGAGCGCAAAGATAACTATTTTTTTGTAAACCATGCAAGGGACTGCTGGCAGAGGGCCGATATGGAGGCCCAGTTGCCGGAGGCGATTACGTCCTTGGGGAAGAGCTTGGAGCCCATGCCCACGGCGGTGACGCCGCTCTTGGCCCAGGCCGTAAGGTTCTCCTCGGTGGGTTCCACGGCGCCGGTGCACATGACCATGGCCCAGGGCAGCGGGCCCAGGATGTTCTTCACGAAGGAAGGACCGCCCACATTGCCGGCCGGGAACACCTTCACCAGGTCGCAGCCCAGTTCCTGGGCTTTCACGATTTCCGTCACGGTGCCGCAGCCGGGGCTGTAGGGCACGCCGCGCCGGTTGGCCAGCTTCACCACTTCCTCCACCATGCAGGGGGAAACCAGGAAATCGGCCCCCATCTGCAGATAGATGGCGGCGGTGGGCGCATCCAGGATGGTACCGGCACCCAGGGCCATCTCCGGGCATTCGGCCCGGACAAATGCCATCACTTCCTTGAACACCTCGTTGGCGCCGTCGCCGCGATTGGTGAACTCGAAAGCACGGATACCGCCATCGTAGCAGGCCTTCACCACCTTCTTGGTCAGGTCTGCATCCTTGTTGTAGAACACCGGCACAATTCCGGTCTTCCGAATGATACTGATCGTATCGATTTTATTGAACTTTGCCATATGATTATCTGCTTACCCGGCCGGATCCGCCGCCCTTGATGAGACCTTCTACTTCGGCAACCGTTACGCGGTTGTAATCGCCCAGGATGGTGTGCTTGAGGCAGGAGGCTGCCGCAGCGAATTCGATGGCTTCCTGGTCGGTTTCATAGGCCAGCAGGCCGTACAGGAGACCGCCCATGAAGGAATCGCCGCCGCCCACGCGGTCCACGATATGGGTAATGTCGTAGCGCTTGCTCTGCCAGAGGGTCTTGCCGTCGTACAGCACGCCGCCCCAGGTGTTGTGGTTGGCGTTGATGGAACCGCGCAGGGTCACGGCCACCTTCTTGCAACGCGGGAACTTAGCCATGAGCTGCTCTCCTACGCTGATGAAGATGCGCTGGTCAATCTCGCCGCCGGTCTTTTCTGCGTCGAAGCCTTCGGGCTTGATGCCGAACTCTTTTTCGGCGTCTTCCTCGTTGCCCAGGATCAGGTCGCAGCCTTCCACAAGGGCGGGCATCACTTCTGCCGCCGTCTTGCCGTATTTCCACAGTTTCTTGCGGTAATTGAGGTCGCAGGACACCTTCACACCCATTTCGTTGGCCACCTTGATGGCTTCCAGGCAGGCATCGGCCGCGCCCTGGCTTAAAGCGGGGGTGATGCCGGTCCAGTGGAACCAATCGGCCCCCTGCAGCACCTTGCGCCAGTCTACCATACCGGGCAGGATTTCGGAGATGGCCGAATGGGCACGGTCGTACACCACTTTGGAGCCGCGCGCCACGGCGCCGGTTTCCAGGTAATAGATGCCCACGCGGTCGCCGCCGTAGACCACGCCGTCCAGGTTCACGCCCAGGCCCTTGAGCTCGGCGGTGCACATATCGGCGATGTCATTCTTGGGAAGACGGGTAACAAAATGAGCATCAATGCCATAGTTAGCCAGCGAGACAGCCACGTTGGCCTCGCCGCCACCGAAAGTGGCATCGAACTGATGGGCCTGCGAAAAACGCTGATAGCCCGGGGTGGAAAGGCGAAGCATCACTTCGCCGAAGGTTACTACTTTTGCCATAGTGTCAAATATTTGAAATTATCTCATTTCAGTGTAAGGAATCTTGTCCATGTCACCATAGTCCAGGTTCTCACCGGCCATGCCCCAGATGAACATATAGTTGGAGGTACCTGCAGCGGCGTGGATGCTCCATTCGGGGCTCATGATGGCCTGCTCGTTGGCCAGCCAGACGACGCGCTCCTGCTGGGGTTCACCCATGAGGTGGCAGATCATGTTGCCTTCTGTAACGTTGAAATAGAAGTAGGCCTCGATGCGGCGGGCATGGGTGTGGGCCGGCATGGTGTTCCAGACGGAACCGGGTTTGAGCTCGGTAAGGCCCATCTGCAACTGGCAGGGTCCCTCTTCCAGTACATTGTTCACAATGAGCTGGTTAATCACGCGGTCATTGGAGTCTTCCATCTTGCCGGCGGCGAAAGAATTGGCCTTCAATGAGCCCTTACGGCCATCGATGGTAATGAGCTGCGTCTTGTAGGCCTTGTGAGCGGTAGCGCTGTTCAGATAGAACTTGGCGGGATGGGCCGCGTCCTTGCTGCGGAAGGTCACTTTCTCGTTGCCACGGCCCACGTACAGGGCCTCCTTGAATTTCAGGATATACTCCTTCCCGTTTACCGTCACAATGCCGGGGCCGCCGATGTTGATCACACCCAGTTCACGGCTGAACAGGAAATAAGGGGCCTTCAGCGGATCGATGGTTTCCAGCGTCAATTCCTTGGTGGCAGGGAAAGCGCCGCCGAAGATAAAGCGGTCATAGAGGGAATAAGTGAGGCGGATTTCATCGGCCACCATCACCTCCGGCATCATGAAACGGGAGCGGAGGGTTTCGGTATCGTAGCCTTTCACATCGGCAGGATGGCAGGCCGTCTGAATGGAATACTTGGTTTGTGCGCTCATAGCGATGGTGCAAAATACAATAGCTAAGCTAATTAACTTTTTCATAGGATGCTTTGATAATTCTTCTGCGGTTAAAGATGGCCAGAACAGTGGTGCCCGCCACAAGGATGGCACTGCCCACCAGTTTGAAGTCGTGAACCAGGTGGAAGATGACCCAGGAGAAGAGGCTGGAAGCGAAGTCCAGCGCTCCGCCCTGGAAACCCTCCGGGATGGCTACGGCGGCATCACCGGTACGGGCATACACGTCCTGCGCCGCCTGGGTGAAGTACGGTGCAAGGTCGGTCACGAAGTACAGGCCCACGGTAAGGGCTACCAGGCCGACGAGGAAGGTCTTCACCACATTCCCTTTGGTAACGGGCAAAACGGCCGGGAATACATAGAACATACCGGCCAGCGAAGCCAGCGGCAGGAATTCATTGCCGGGCAGCACCACCGCCAGCACCAGCGTCACCGGAATGAGCAGCAGCGAAACCACCAGGGTGGTGGGATGGCCGATGACCAGTGCCGGGCTCATGCCGATATTGATACCGGCCGAGTTCTTGAACTTTCTGGAAACCAGTTCCTTGGTAGCTTCTGCAATGGGCTTGAGGCCTTCGATGAACAGGCCGGTGATGCGCGGGATAAGCGCCATCACGGCACCCATCTTGATGCCCAGACCCAAGATGGCGGGGATGTGGTCCACAATCTCAGACCAAGAAGGATAACTGAGACAGCCGATACCAATGCCCACGATGACACCCAGGAAGAGAGGCTCTCCCAGCAGGCCGAATTTCTTCTTCAGTCCCTCCGCATCGATGTCCAGTTTGTTGAAACCGGGAATCTTGTCCAGGCACCAGTTGATGCCTTCGGCAAAGGGGACGAATCCCTGGACAAAAGGCTGCGGAATAGAGATGCTGTCCATGTCCTTGTAGTAGGCCTGGAACTTTTTGGTGGTGAGGTCGGCCATCACCAGGGTGATGATAAAGCAGATGATAGCGGCAAAGAAGCCGTACCAGATGCTGTCTGTGGCAAAATAAACCACCGCACCGATAAAAGCATAGTGCCAGTAGTTCCACAGGTCTATGTTGATGGTATTGGTGGCCTTCACCAGCAGGAGGACAATATTGATGGCCAGACAGACGGGGATGATAAAGGCCCCCACCGTGGTATTATAGGCCACGGAAGCAGCTGCAGGCCATCCCATATCGAAGATGCCCAGCTGGAGATTGTATATCTCCGTTACCGACTTGAGCGGACCGCCCAGCGATGAGGTAAGCAGGGCCGTCACCACGCTCAGGCCCACGAAACCCACGCCCACCAGCAAGCCGCTCTTAAGTGCCTTCCCCGGCTTGATGCCGATACAGATACCCAGGATAAAGAACAAAATGGGCATCATTACAGCGGCACCCAGGCCGATGATATAACTGAAAACCTGTTCCATTATTTAGGCTGTTTTCCGATATAGGCCAGAATACCGCCATCCACATAGAGGATATGGCCGTTCACGGCGTCAGAGGCCTTGGAAGCCAGGAAAACGGCCGGTCCGGCCAGCTCGTCGGGATCCAGCCAGCGGCCGGCGGGCGTCTTGGCGCAGATGAAACTGTCAAAGGGATGGCGGCTGCCATCGGCCTGCCTCTCACGAAGCGGGGCGGTCTGGGGCGTGGCAATATAACCGGGGCCGATGGCATTGCACTGGATATTGTACTCGCCGTACTCGGAGCAAATGTTACGCGTGAGCATCTTGAGTCCACCCTTGGCGGCGGCATATGCACTCACGGTCTCGCGGCCCAGTTCGCTCATCATGGAGCAGATGTTGATAATCTTGCCTTCGCGGCGCTCCATCATCTCGGGGACCACGGCGGCAGCGCAGATATACGGGCCCACCAGGTCCACATCGATCACCTGCTGGAATTCGGCGCGGGTCATCTCGTGCATCGGGATGCGCTTGATGATACCGGCGTTGTTCACCAGGATATCGATCTGGCCGATCTCCCGGTGGATCCTGTCCACCAATTCCTTTACAGCCACCTCATCCGTGACATTGCAAACATAACCGTGGACATTCTTGATTCCGGCGGCCTTGTAAGCCTCCAGGCCCTTTTCCATGGATGCCTGGTTGGACGTATTGAAGATAATGTTCTCAACGCCTGCCTCCACGAAAGCCTTGGCAATGGCGAAGCCGATACCATAAGCCGCACCGGTAACCCATGCATTTTTACCTTTTAAAGAGAAAATATCCATATGCTGATACTTAATTAATAGTCAAATCCTGTATATCCAACCATCCGGCATCGTTCTTTCGGGCAGGACGATTGCAATAAAAACCAAATTTAGCGCCGATCCATAACTCGGGACGGGCTATAAAGCTTTGCGGAACGCGCTTCCATTTTTTGCCGCCATCCACGCTGTAACTGAACTGGCACTGCGGCTGCGGAACATTTCCGGCGCGCTCAAGCGGTTTCACTTCCAGACGCACACGCACCGTGGCATGTCTGTAAGAAGGATACTTGACCAAGGACACATTATGAGATTCATGCCGATGGTCGATCTCTACGGCGTTCCAAGGGACGGCGCAGAGAGGGAAAACCTCTTCCGGCGCACCCTCGGAGGCTTTTTCACAAAGAACATACTGCAGTTGAATACCTTCAGGGGTATCCTGTAGCTGCAAGGCCGCATAGCTGTTGCCGGTAACCGCAAAACCTGCCGTTTCTCCATGCTGTGTAAGTTGCGGATTGGGCATAAAAGTCAGGGTGGCCTCTACGGTGAACGATTCGGCCGGGAACTTCTGCGAGAGCAGGTTGGGACAGTCCCAAATTCCGCTGGTCCCTTGCTCCACACTATAAAGCCTGACCCCACCGTCCGGCAACGCCTGATGCCAATAGGGACTTGGAACGGCCGGATACTGCCAGGCCAAATCCAGGCCATAAGGGCCGATCCCCCGCCCCGTTTCGGGGCCTTTTTTCGTGGTGACTGGCACACGCCAAGCGGCCACTGGCTGTCCAACGCCATCGCCGTCGGGATCTTCGCCGATCATCGGCCAGCCATCGGCCAGCCAAGTCATGGGCTGCAGATGGACAATCCGGCCATAGGCGCCTTTATCCTGGAAATGCAGGAACCAGTCTTCCCCGCCGGGGGTTGAAACCCAGCCGCCCTGATGCGGTCCGTTGATGGTCCCGGGTGCCCAGGCCATGACCACGCGTTCTTCGTACGGCCCGTATAAAGAACGGGCTCTAAGAACGCTTTGCCAGCCGGTGGAAACACCGCCGGCCGGAGCAAAGATGTAGTACCACTCCCCTCTCCTGTACACTTTCGGTCCCTCGATGGTGGGCTGGGTCAGGTGTCCGTCGTAGATAATCCTGGAAGGACCTGTCACGGTCGATGCATCGGCGTTGAGCGGAGCCAGGAAGAGGACGCTCTTGAGTCCGGCCCTGGAGCCCGCACAGCCATGGACCAGCCATACGCTTCCGTCCTGGTCCCAGAAGGGACAGGGATCGATGAAGCCCTTGGCCTCCACCACCCAGACGGGTGCCGTCCACGGCCCACGGGGATCACGGCTGCGTACCATAAAGATTCCTCTGTCGGGGTCTCCGCAGAAGATGTAAAACCAGCCGTCGTGATAGCGGATGGACGGGGCCCAAACCCCTTTTCCGTGCGCCACAGGCTGGTCAAAGGCAGGATAGTCCTGCAAAGCGTATGCGATCAAAGTCCAGTGGACCAGATCCGTGGAATGCAGGATGGGCAGGCCCGGCATACAGTTGAAGGAGGAGGCCGTCATATAATAATCCTCCCCCACCCGGCAGACATCCGGGTCGCTGTAATCCGCGTGAAGCACCGGATTGGTATAGCGCTGCCCTGCTGCCGCCCACGAAAGGCAGCAGAGCAGGACAACGCTCAAACCTATCCGAATGCGGTTCATATTAGACCTCTACGGGTTTATACTTGGGAACCAGGGCCTTCATGATGGTCCAGCCGATCAGGTAGGCCAGGCCACAGAAGCAGAACATGATGAAGTAACCGGCAGGCTTGCCTTCGAAACCCATGAAGTGGAAGGCGGCACCCTGCCCTTCGGCATAGGTGAAGAGGTTACCGGCCACTTTCTGGATGATCATGGAGCCGATGCCGCCCGCCATGGCACCGATGCCCGTAACGGAAGCGATGGTGCTCTTGGGGAACATATCACCCACGGTAGAGAAGATATTGGCGCTCCAGGCCTGGTGTCCTGCACCGGCGATACCGATGAGGATGGCCGGCCACCAGGGGCTGTAGGCACCCAGCGGCTGGGCGGCCAGAGCCACCAGCGGGAAGAAGGCGAAGATGAGCATGGCCAGCATACGGCCGCTGTAAGGGTTCATCCCCTTCTTCTCCACGAAGAGCTTGGGCAGATATCCGCCGAAGAGGGAAATCACCGTCACGATGGCGTAGAGGGTGAAAATGAGGCCCTGACCCAGCGGAGAGCTGGCCGGAGCGTTGAACTGGTCGTGGAAATAGGCCGGAGCCCAGAACAGGAAGAAC
>CAMYWP010000087.1 GCA_947302825.1 uncultured Bacteroidales bacterium | reverse complement strand
GGTTGAGCATCCGCTTGCCGTCGGAGATGGGGATGGCGATGTTCTCGTACATGGAGCCCTGTTTCTCGAACACGGTCTTGATTACGGGATTCACCTTCTCGATCATGGTGTTCATACGGCGGTCGTACACTTCCTTCATGTGTTCGGCCAGTTTGTCGGCTATCTCGGCCGGCTTGGCGCTGGAGAAGAAAGCTTCGTCGAAGCCCAGGTCGATGGAAAGTTTGCCGATGACATACTCCTCAAACTCCGGGAAAGCCATGCCTTCCGACTGCTGGGCCAACAGCATAGCCGTATCCTGCATCATGTTCTGCACATCGATTTCGATACGTTCACCGGAGAGGGCGTTGCGACGGCGGGAATACACGGCTTCGCGCTGATAGTTCATCACGTCGTCGTATTCCAGGGTGCGTTTGCGCCAGCCGAAGTGGTTCTCTTCCACCTTCTTCTGGGCGTTTTCGATGGCATTGGAAAGCATGCCGGACACCAGGGCTTCATCCTCGGCCATGCCCAGCTTGTCCACCACGCCGGCAATGCGCTCACTGCCGAACTTACGCATGAGGTCGTCTTCCAGGGAGATGTAGAAGCAGGAGGAACCGGGGTCACCCTGACGGCCGGCACGACCGCGGAGCTGCCGGTCCACACGACGGCTGTCGTGGCGCGTGGTGCCGATGATGGCCAGACCGCCGGCTTCCTTCACTTCCGGAGAAAGCTTGATATCCGTACCACGGCCGGCCATGTTGGTGGCAATGGTCACGTGGCCTTTCAGACCTGCGTTGGCCACGATCTCGGCCTCTCGGGCGTGCTCCTTGGCATTCAGGACATCGGCCTTGATGCCGCGGATGCGCATCATGCGCGCCAGCAGTTCGGAGGTTTCCACATCCGTGGTACCCACCAGCACCGGGCGGCCTGCGTTGGACAGTTCCACCACCTTGTCGATGACGGCGTTGAACTTGGCCTTCTTGGTCTTGTAGATGATGTCGTTCTGGTCGTCGCGGATTACCGGACGATTGGTGGGAATCACCACCACATCCAGTTTGTAAATGTCCCAGAACTCCCCTGCTTCCGTTTCGGCCGTACCGGTCATACCGGCCAGCTTGTGGTACATACGGAAGTAGTTCTGCAGGGTCACGGTGGCGAAGGTCTGGGTGGCAGCCTCCACCTTTACGTTTTCCTTGGCTTCCACGGCCTGGTGCAGACCGTCGGACCAACGGCGGCCTTCCATGATACGGCCGGTGGACTCGTCCACGATCTTCACCTTGCCGTCCACGATCACGTAATCGATGTCCTTGGAGAACATGGCGTAGGCCTTCAGGAGCTGGATCACGGTGTGTACGCGCTCGCTCTTGAGGGAAAAGTCCTCCATGAGTGCATCCTTCTTTTCGGCCTTTTCCGCCGGGCTCAGGGTTTCGTCGTGGGTGATTTCCGCAATGGCGCTGCCCATGTCCGGGAGTACGAAGAAGTCCGGATTGGACACGCTGCCGGCCAGGGTGTCGTGGCCCTTGTCCGTCATATCCACGGAGTTCAGCACCTCATTGATCACGAAATACAGCGGATCCGTGACAGTGGGCATCTCACGCTCGTTGTCCTGCATGTAATAGGCCTCGGTCTTCTGCATCAGGGCCTTCATGCCGGGTTCGCTCAGGAATTTGATCAGGGGCTGGTATTTGGGCAAGCCCTTGTAGCAGCGATACAGCAGCAGGCCGCCGTCTTTCTCGTTGCCCTCCGCGATGAGTTTCTTGGACTCGTTCAGCGTCTGGGTCACCAGCGCGCGCTGCTTGTTGTAAAGGTTCTCCACATAAGGCCGATATTCCATGAACTGTTCGTCGCCGGAAGCCTTTTCCATGGGACCGGAGATGATGAGCGGGGTACGGGCGTCGTCGATGAGCACGGAGTCAACCTCGTCCACGATGGCATAATGGTGCTTGCGCTGCACCAAGTCGGTCATGCGCGTGCACATATTGTCACGCAGGTAGTCGAAACCGAATTCGTTGTTGGTGCCGAAGGTGATGTCGCAGTCGTAGGCCGCCTTGCGGGCCGATGAGTTGGGCTGATGCTTGTCGATACAGTCTACGCTCAGGCCATGGAACATATAGAGCGGTCCCATCCACTCCGAGTCACGCTTGGACAGGTAATCGTTCACGGTAACCACGTGTACGCCCTTTCCGGCCAGGGCATTCAGGAACACCGGCAGGGTTGCCACCAGGGTCTTACCTTCACCGGTAGCCATTTCGGCAATCATACCGCGCTGTTCCTTGTTGGTCTTGACACCGCCGTTCAGCACGATGCCGCCGATAAGCTGGACGTCGTAGTGAATCATGTCCCAGGTGATGATGTTACCACCAGCCATCCATTTGTTCTTCCAGATGGCCTGGTCGCCCTGGATTTCCACGAAATCGCGTCCCTGGGCTGCCAGGAGCTTGTCGAATTCAGAGGCCGTGACCGTCACTGTCTCGTTCTGGGCAAAACGGCGGGCGGTGGACTTCACGATGGCGAAAGCCTCCGGCAGGAGTTCGTTCAGGATCACCTCGATGGCTTCGTCCTCCTCCTTCACCAGCTTGTCGCTTTCCGTTGCCAGGGCTTCCTTCTGCTCCACGGCAATGTCGGTTTCCAGTTCCTGCTTGATCTGGGCTATCCGGTCCTCGAAGGGTTTTTCCACGGCGGCAATCTGCTCCCGCAATGCCTGGCTGCGGGCACGGAGCTCGTCGTTGGAGAGTTTATCAATATCCGGATAAACGGCCAGGATTTTGTCCAGAACGGGCCGGATGGTCTTCATATCGCGGTCGCTCTTGGAGCCGAAAATTTTCTTAAGAATATCTGCTAATGCCATAACAATGGTACGTTTTCTATCAATCTTGCAAAATTACGAATTTTGCCGATATAATACAAATACCATTCCCCGCCTTTCGCCTGACAAACTGGCAGTTCAGCGACTGATCCGGCGATGCTCCCGCACTGCGGGAAGTTGCTTGCAGATTTGCAAGAAATCCTTGAAAACCAAAACGCTATGATACTTCGCGGCCTTTACCAAGGTGAACAGGCACACATAGCAGAAACGCTCCCACAAGGGCCGGTTGATATCACATAGCCGCACCAGGGAGCCGGTATAATAATTCCGATGAATGATCTTTTCCTTGGCCTCTGCCCGCTGCGCCCGGTCGTGCACTCCCCTGGCTTCCGGTACCACCCCGATTATCAGCCCATGGTAACGCGCCCGGTTGCACCAGTCATCGTCCTGCCCATAAAACGGGAACAACTCCTCCTCAAACAGGCCCAACTTCCGCAACGCCCCCACCGGCACCAGCCAATGCGCCGCCGGCGGAGTCTTATCTTTTTCAAAGAGCCGATCCAACTCCTTGTAACCATCAGTCATCTGTAAAGGACTCAGGACGGCATATTGAGCGTCTTCTTCGGCGGCGGCAACGAGTGTTTCGAGAGCCCCCTCCTCCAGCCAGGCATCCTGGTTCAGGAGATAGACATAGTCGTAGCCTTTGTCCAAAGCATAGCGGAAGCCCAGGTTGTTGGCCTTGGAAAAGCCCAGGTTCTCCGCACTCCTCACCAGTTTGGCTTTGGGAAAATGTGCCTGCACATAATCTGAGCTGCCATCCGTAGAATCATTATCCAAGACATAGAGGTCTGTCTGGAGATTTCCATTGGTGCCGGGCATAACGGAGGACAGACAGCGCTCCAGCCAGTGCGTGCCGTTGTACGTAACCACTATGACCAGAACCTTTTTCATGACTGGGAGAAACGGATAAACAATTCTTTGGGCGAGGCTTTGGAAAACGCCGTCCGCATCACATTCCGGGCCGTACGGGCCATTAGCCTATTATGTTCCGTTCTAGGCATGAAGGCATACTTGACAACCCGCAGAGCCTCAAAGCACCAGATAAAACAGCGGAGCCACAGCGGTTCTCCATAGAAAATGAGCGAGCCCCGCACCCGGGCCGGCTTGATGGCCGGTTCCATGGCCGATACCGACCCGCCCGCCAGGTGGGTAATGGACACGGAAGGATCGGCCCAAACTGTATAACCCATGTCATTCAACTTATGCCCCAGGGCAATATCCTCCGGCGTGAAAAAGAACCGATCATCGAACCATCCCGCCTCCCGAAACATCTCAGTCTTAATCAGAAAACAAGCCCCATTTAACGTATAGGTTTGAAAAACATCTCTCTCGTCGTGCGTCGGCGTTGCGATGGCATCGGGAAATTGGTTTTTCGCAAAGCCTTGCGAAAAATAATTTCCTGATGCCGTAGGCCTTAATGCCAGTTTGGATTCGTCTACCAGATGGAGATAGTGTTTGGCGTAGCGGCGGGCGGTCCAGGGTGTGCGGCCGCAAGTTTGGATGGTGCCATCGGCGAAACGGATGCAGGGAGAGATGGCGGCGGCTGAGGCCGGCAAGCTTTCCAAATCGGCCACCAGACGGTCTATCACCGGCATGTTCAGGAGGGTGTCGTCGTTCAGGATGAAGCAATAACGGCCTCTCACCTGCTTAAGGGCCAGGTTATTATTCTCCGAAAAGCCCCTGATTTCCTGACTGGGGACCACCTCCACCCAAGGGTATCTTGTTACCAGTTCCTGCAGGTTCCGGGCCGAAAAACGGTACGCCACCACCCAGGTTTCGAAAGGCAGCGAAGTGTGCGCACGAAGGCTGTCCAGACAGGGAAACAACAGGTCCGGACGGTTCATGCACACTATTACGACGCTTACTTCAGGCATAGCAGCATGGTTTTTCGCCAGCCCAGGCGCAGGTTGTACTTCAGATTGGGCCAGTTCCATTTACCGGGCGTCCGTTCCGGAACGGTGGGATGCAGGGTATAACGGATATAAGGGACATTACGAGCATTTAGGCCAGGGCCCAACAGCAAGGCCGGTTCCATTCCCAGCCGATAAAGCGCCGGAGTGAGCGCCAGCTGATCCCGCGTGCCGCCGGAGTCCAGCAACAGTTCCCACCACAACTGATCCAGCGCTACTACTTCCGGCAGGTTGTGCCGCCGCAAAACCACGTTGGTTTCATAGAGTCCGGCGTGTGCCGGCATGCCCATTCCCTTCAGTTTTTTCCATTGGGAGAACGCAGCCTTTGTGCTAATCTTATCCTTCAAATAACAATAGCGAAGTTCCTCATACACACAGTCTCGCTGCGGATGCTCAAGTAGTGCGGTCGGGGCTTTACAAGCCACCACCTGATCATAAAATATCGGAGAAGCAATGCACAGATTGGCATCCATGAAAACGGACAGGTCGTATTCCGGCAAAAGCGCATGCGGATGCAGTTTGGCCCAGCGGGCGCGAAGGATGGGGCTGTCAGAAGCAAAGGGGATTTCCCTGAGCTGCCATACACCGTCCTGCCCGGCCTTGTCCGTAAAACAGACATAGTCATAGGAGGGATCTACGGCCCTGGGCTGTTCCAGTTTGTCGTAATTCCCCGTAAGGACGGTATAAATGACTTTTTTCATGTAAATGCAAAATTAACATTTTGCACGGAAAGGACAAAATCATTATCTTTGTTCTGGAATGATTGGCTTCGTTGTCCTGCATTATCTGGCCGAAGAAATGACGGTCCAATGCACGGAGGCCCTGATGGGACTCTCCGGGGACAAACATATTGTGCTGGTAGACAATGCATCGCCCAATGGATCCGGCGCCAGACTGGCTGCCCGCTACAAAGACAATCCCACCGTTTCCGTTTTGCAGAGCCAGCGAAACGGAGGCTTCGCACGGGGCAACAACATGGGTTACACCCTGCTCCGGGGGCATTTCTCCTGCGATTTTATTGTGGTTCTCAACAACGACGTTCTCATCCAAGACAAGGACTTTCCCGCCAAAGTACAGGCCATCTATGAGAAAACACCTTTCGCCGTATTGGGACCGGACATCCTGAATCCCAACACCGGCGAACACCAGAACCCCGGCCACCTGAAAGGCTTCACCCGGGAAAAGCTGGAAGAACGGATTGGGAAATACCAGCATAACCTGCAGCATTTTGGCTGGAACCGCCTTAAGTGGAGACTTAAACAACGCTTCCGCCCTGCCCCACCCCGGACACCCAAACCCTGGCAAACGCCGGTGGAGGATGCAGTACTGCATGGTGCGTGCTTTGTGTTTTCACCGGACTTTATTTCCAAGCGCCCGCTGTGCTTCAATCCGGACACCTTCCTGTACTTCGAGGAAGAAATCCTGCACTACGAATGCCAGCAGGACGGCCTGAAACTTCGCTACGACCCTGCCATCCAGGTACTGCACTTGGAGGATGTAGCCACTAACCAGGCCTATCGCAGTTCGCTCCGGAAAGAGAAAATGATCCAGCAGGAAACCCTGCGTTCCATGCAGGTGCTGCTTAACCTAATGACTCCATAACCATGGCCACTTCTTCCATCAAGCAAGCGGCCTGGATCAATGCCGCCGCCCGTTATTCCACGCTGCTGCTGGGCATGCTATTCAATGCTATCCTGGCCCGCATCCTCAGCCCGGAAGACTTCGGCCTGGTGGCCATCACCTTCGTATTCACCACCTTTTTCAGCCTGTTGTCAGACATGGGCCTGGGCGCAGGCATCATCCAGAACAAGGAACTGAGCCAGGAGGATGTGGGCAGCATTTTCGCCTTCTCCTTGCGCCTGGGGCTGGTTTTGGCCGTAGTGTTTGCCCTCTTCTCCCTCCCCATGTCGTATTTCTACGGCAAGCAGGAGCTGATTCCGCTGGGTTCGCTACTCTCTATCCAGCTGTTCTTCAACACCCTGAACGTAGTGCCCAACGCCCTGCTGCTCAAGCAGAAGGAGTTTAAGAAAGTGGCCCTTC
This sequence comes from uncultured Bacteroidales bacterium, assembly GCA_947302825.1. GTDB lineage: Bacteria > Bacteroidota > Bacteroidia > Bacteroidales > UBA932 > Cryptobacteroides. The sequence goes on along the minus strand of CAMYWP010000087.1, from coordinate 761 downwards.
GCATTCTCTTCGCCTGCATCTTCTCCGGCGCGGTGGGTATCGGCCTTGCGCTTGCCGGCCTGCGATTCTATGCCCTGGCCATCCAGGCCATCCTGAATGCGGCCTTCATCTTCGGCTGGAATTATCTCTCTACCCGGCCTTCCCTGGCGCGGAAAGTAAACAAGGGCAGTCTGGACAAAATCCGGAGCTATTCCGGCTACCTCTTCGGCTTCAACCTCATCAACTACTTTGCCCGCAATACGGATAACCTTCTCATCGGCAAGGTGATGGGACCGGCCCAGCTGGGCTTCTACGACAAATCCTACAAACTGATGCTGTACCCGGTGAACAACCTCACGCACGTGATTACGCCGGTGCTGCATCCCATTTTGTCGGATTACCAGCACGACAAAGCGTATATCTACAACAAATACCTGCAGGTGGTGAAATTGCTGTCCCTGCTGGGAGCCTTTATCACCCCCTTTGTGTGGTTCTCCAGCCGGGAAATCATCCGCATCCTGTACGGGACGCAGTGGGATGCCGCCATCCCCTGTCTCCAGTGGATGGCCCTGGCCATGTGGGCCCAGATGATCCTTTCATCGGCCGGGACCATTTTCCAAAGCCTGGGCGACACCCGGCGCCTGCTCTGGAGCGGCAGCATGAATGCCGTGCTGGTGGTGGCGCTGATCATCGCCGGTTTGGTAGAAGGCAATATCGTGGCCGTGTCCCGCAACGTGGCCATCGCCTACAACCTGCAGTTCGTGGCCACATTTTACATCCTG
>CAMYWP010000086.1 GCA_947302825.1 uncultured Bacteroidales bacterium | reverse complement strand
GGTCCTTCACCCACTGGGGCAGGTTGCAGAAGAAGGCGAACTGCGGCGTGCGGGTGGGCAGCTGCGTGACGTACTTGATCTTGATGTACTTACCCTTCCATGCCGGCGGCGGATAATTTTCGATTTCCGGCAGCATGGCATCGTTCAGGGCCGATGTAGGAATCTTCCTGCTCATATTTTCGGCCACCCTTGCGGCGGCGTCCAATACATCCAGGATGCGCTGCTTGTTCAGCACGGAAGTGAAGATGATGGGAATGTCGTTGAAGGGAGCCAGACGGGCACGCAGGCCCTCCGTGTACTCCTTCATCGTGTTCACGTCTTTCTCGAAGAGATCCCACTTGTTCACCACGATGACGCAGCCCTTGCGGTTCTTCTGGATGACGTTGAAGATGTTCATGTCCTGGGCCTCCATGCCGGTGGTGGCGTCGATCATGAGGATGCACACATCCGAATGTTCGATGGTGCGCATGGCGCGGAGCACCGAGTAAAACTCCAGGTCTTCGGTCACCTTGCCGCGCTTGCGCATGCCGGCGGTGTCCACAATCATGAACTCGTGGCCGAATTTGTTGTAATAGGTGGAGATGGAATCGCGCGTGGTACCGGCCACCGGAGTCACTATATTGCGTTCCTCGCCCAAAAGGGCGTTGGTGAGGGAGCTCTTGCCTACATTCGGACGGCCCACGATGGCGATGTGCGGGATATCGGCGTGGTCGTCATCGGCCTCGCTGTCTTCCGGCAGTACCCGCAAAACTTCGTCCAGAAGGTCGCCGGTGCCGCTGCCGTTGGCGGCCGATATGCTCCATACTTCGCCCAGACCCAGGGCGTAGAAGTCGAAGGCGTCGTACATTTTCTCGCCGCTGTCCACCTTGTTCACGCACAGGACCACCGGCTTTTTGCTGCGGCGCAGGAGGTCGGCTATTTCGGCGTCGTAGTCCGTGATGCCCGTGGCGGCCTCCACCAGGAACAGCACTACATCGGCCTCCTCGATGGCGATGGCTACCTGCCGGCGGATGGCGTCTTCAAAGACATCGTCCGAATTCGAAGTGTAACCGCCCGTGTCCACCACGGAGAATTCCCGGCCGCACCACTCGCACTTGCCGTAATGCCGGTCGCGCGTGACGCCGGCTGTCTCGTCCACGATGGCCTGGCGCATGCCCACCAGACGGTTGAACAGGGTACTTTTGCCCACATTCGGGCGACCAACTATTGCTACAAGTGCCATAATAGAATGCTTCTTTTAATGAGATTCTTCACTTCGTTCAGAATGACAATTAAGGTGCAAAGATACACATTTCTTCGTCAAATACGGGAGTTTCCACGCCGAAGAAACGCAAAACTGAATGAAAAACATGGTGTTGCCCCACTTTTTCCAGGGGTTTCACCGTCTGGTCCGGCGCCCACACCACAAAGGGTATCTCTATCTGTTCGCGAGGGGCCAGGGCCATGGGAACGCCGTGCATGTACAGGTTGTTTTCGCCCAGGGATTCACCGTGGTCGCTCACAAACAGTACGCAGCCCCGGCGGTCCGGAATGCTCTGCAGTACCTCGATGGCCCGGTGTATGAGCCAATCCGTATACACCACGCTGTTGTCGTAGGCGTTGAACAGTTCCTCCTGGCTCACCTTGGCCATCTCCACCGAAGGATTCACAGGCTTAAACACCTCGAACTCAGGCGGATAGTTGGAGAAATAGGACGGCCCATGATTGGTATAGCCGTGAATCACTACGAATACTTTATCGGCCTCGCTGGACACGATATCTTCCCGGAGCCCTTCCATGAGGATGCCGTCGTAGCGGTCATCGGCCTGAGGGAAACGCTCCTTCAGCTCCTTTTTGTGCCAATATTTGCCGGTGTGCACCGGAGGTTCGCCCCAGTTGCTGGTGCGCCAGCTCACGTCCACGCCCGCCCGTTGCAGGTAATTAGGCAGGATTTCGTACAGTTTCGGGGTATCGGCATACTCCAGGATAGCCTTTACGCCGGCCCGCGTATAGGTGGCCGATGCATCGGCCGGCAGCGCCGTTACGCCGTCCTGCACCGTGTAGGGATTGGTCTCCCTTTCATAACCGTACAGGGAGAAATGGTCCCTGCGGGTGCTTTCGCCGATGATGAGCACGCAGACGTCGCGGGTAGAACTCACCGCCGTCACATCCGGCAGCGGGATTTCCTGCACTTGGGCCGCCCTTACTCCCTGCTCATAGCGGATGCTGTTCACGATATAGGACCAAGGCGCCACCAGGGCCCCCAGTTCCGTGGAATGACGGTCGATCCACGGCCAATTTTTCATATTGCCGAAAACTACCGCCAGCACCAGGCCCAAGCTCACGCCCAGGCGGGCGAAAAAGCCCTTCCAGGAGCCGTAGTCCACTTTTCGGCCCAGCACATACACCCCGGGCAGGATGCCCAGCAGCAGCAGATACAGGCAGAAAGCCAGCGAGAAAAAGCTGGAAGCCTCCGAGTATTGGGTGTTGATGGCGTTGCCCATCATTTCATCGGTGATGAACACCTGGTACGTGTTCACAAAATACAGCATGGTTGCATTGCCCAGCAGGGTGAACGCCAGGATAGCCTTCCCCACCCCTCGGCCCAGGAACACCAGTAGGTAATAGAAGAGGAAATTCACCGCGAGCAGCAAGATCAGGGCCGATACGGTGAGCACCGTGGCATTGGCGCCGCCGTCCACGTGCTGGACAAGGTAACGGAAAAACGGCAGATGGAACGCCGCCACCGTGTACACGCTCAGTACAAGGCAGTAAAGGGTGAGGCTGATCTTTTTGCCGAACATCATTTCCAAAGCCGGATTAGGAGCCACAGCGTCCCTGCTATCAGCACCGATTGCAGGAGGATCCACAGCAGGGTTAACGGCAGATTCACCGGCTGCGGAGCCGGGTTATACGGACTGTCCTGCACAGAGGCATCGTAGCGCGCAAAAGGGTTGGTATAAATCACCGCCCCGTCCGGGAAAAAGGCCGTGAAACGGGCGTAGGGCTCATCCTGAGCCAGGGGGTAGCGCATGGCATCGGCCCCCTCCACCTTTGCCAGCGTAGCATGGTCCTGTCCATTGACACGGATACTGTCGGCCGGGGCCGATAATTGCAGATACAGCGTATCTCCTTCCACGCCGATGTTCTTCACAAATGGCAATTGATGGTTCTTTTCGCGCTTGACGGCCCAGTCGCCGTTGCCGTAATCCGGCACGCGCATGGCGTAATAGCAGCCACCCTGCAACGCCGGCAGCAGGTCTTCGTAGCGGCCAGAGGGCGTACAGATGAAGTTGCAGCGGATAGCGGTAAGGTTGTGCCGCTCCGGGTGATGGAGATCATCGTTGGCCAGGCCGAAGCTGTAATGGCCGGCGCTCAGCGCCCAGTCCCAGTATTCATTTTCCGTGTTCACATGCGTATCCAACTCCATAATCTGGTAACCGGAAAGTTTTTCCAGATGCGACTTAGGAAGGCCCACGGTGCGATACGGGTGGTTGATCTGGATTAAATCGGCGTCGTAGGCCAGGCGGTCCAGTTCGAACTGCTGCTGGGAGGCCAGTACGGGCAACAGCGGGTCCCAGTGCTTAACAGCCGGACTGCCAAACACCAGTTTGTGGAACTTGTAGGGGCTGTAACCCTGCTCATAGACATTCACCTGAAGGGTACTGTCGTAGGGATGTTGCGTGATTTCGTTGTGATTGGAGAAAGTGACAATGTCGTAGCCCAGGGAGCGAAGCACGGAATCCGTATAAGCGGCCGTGTGCGGGCATTCGTTCACGGGCCAGGGGCCATCCACGCGGGTATGGGTGTGGAACAGGGCCCGTTTCCAGCCCTGGCAGCTGTCCAGCGCCTGGTAGGGGTTAAAAATGTCGGAGCCGCTGAAAGGCTGCGGTGCCCGGAAAGAATACACCGGACTGATACCGGTAACCAGCACCAGCAGCAGAAAGAGCAGCACCAGGCTGGCCAGTCCTTTCAACAGTATGGAGAAAAAACGCATCATATCTTACACAAACGGTTTTGAGGGACCAATACGGGCAAAGAGCCCGGGTACACCCGGAGGTCAAATTCCGTACCGTCCTCGAAAGGATCTCCGTCGCAGTGGACGGCCCCACCCTTTTGCCGGCCGATCTGGAACTGCGTTCCGCTGAAATGCAGGATGTGCCGGCTGGTGGTGGCCTGGCCCGTCATGAGCCGGGCCGCCATGTCCCCAATCTCCAGGGTATGGAAAGGACGCACTACAATCAAGTCCAGCAGGCCGTCCTGCAGGGAGGCCATGGGAGCGATACGGGCCTGGTTGCCCCACTGGTTGGCGTTGGCTATGGTAACAAACACGGCTTTCCCCGTCCAGCTTTCTCCATTGGCACTCCTGATGGTATATTCTTCCGAGGGATGGCGCATCCACTCTTCCATGGCCAGGGTGATGTAGCGGGCCAGACCCCGTTGCGTGGAGCGGGCGAAATCCAGGCTCACCTGTGCGTCCAGGCCCATGCCGGCCGTGCAAAAGAAGGGGCGGCCGTTCATACTGGCCGTATCGATGGACGTCACGCAGCCTTCGTTCAGCGTTTTCACCGCCTTCGCCGGACTGCGGCTGATGCCCAGATGCAGCGCCAGTCCGTCGCCGCTGCCGCAGGGAATGATGCCCAGTGTCTTACCCGTGCCCAAAAGGCCCCTGGCCACTTCGCTCACCGTTCCGTCGCCGCCCACGGCCACTACTATATCGGCCTCACAGTTGTGTGCCCACTCTTCGGCCTGCCCCGGACGCTCCGTCATACGGAACTCCGCAGCATAAAGGGAGCCGTCAAGATGTTTCCTGACGGCTGCCAAAATACCGGATTTATCTTTTCCCCCGGAGATGGGATTCACCAAAAAACAGACGCGCTTCATTCCTTGTTGTAAAGCCCGCAGGAGGCACAGGCATCTGAATAATTTCCGTCACAACCTTTCCTCCTTTTTTGCTGGGAAGCCAGCATCTCCAGTTCCTCCTGCTTGGCGCATTTGATGCCCCGCTTGCGCATTTCCGGGTTGGTGGATATCTCTCCATCCGGGAAAGGCCGATGGAAAAAGAAGATATTCACGCCCAGCAGCAGCACGGCGAGTCCGACAAAAACTATGGCGGCCAGCAGGGTCTTCATTTCCTATAGAGGGAATTCGGAAGAGATGGGTTCGTAGTTGTACACCTTCATCATCATGCGGGCGAAGGTGGCGGCCAGGGACACCACGCGGAATTTGCTCTGGAGGGCCTTCTTGGAAGGATCCAGCGGAATGGTGTCGGTTACGTAGACCTCGCAGAGGGCGCTCTTGTCGATGCGCTCATAGGCGGGGCCGGAGAGAATGGGGTGCGTGGCAAAGGCCCGGACGCTGCGGGCGCCGCGCTTCAGGAGCTCGTTGGCAGCTTCCGTAAGAGTTCCGGCGGTGTCGATGATATCGTCGATGATTACGATGTCGCGGCCTTCTACCTCGCCGATGGGAACGATCTTCTCGATCACATTGGCCTTGGCGCGCGTCTTGTGGCAGATAACCACCGGCGTGTGCAGGAACTTGGCATAGGCATTCACGCGCTTGGCACCGCCCATATCCGGAGCGGCCAGTGTGAGCGTGTCCTTGAATTCCTTCTGCAGCTGCTTCAGGTTGCCCAGGAAGTCGTAGCTGGCGTACAGGTGGTTCACCGGAATGTCGAAGAAGCCCTGGATCTGATCGGCGTGAAGATCGCAGGTCATTAAGGCATCGGCCCCGGCCACTTTGAGCATATTGGCCACCAGTTTGGCGCCGATGGACGTGCGAGGCTTGTCCTTGCGGTCCTGGCGGGCCCAGCCGTAATACGGGATCACGGCGATGACTTTGTTGGCCGATGCACGCTTGGCGGCATCGATGGCCAGCAGCAGCTCCATCAGGTTGTCCGAGGTGGGAAAGGTGGACTGAATGATAAAACAGGTTGCACCTCTTACGCTTTCGGCGAAATAGGGCTGGAATTCACCATCGCTGAAACGGGAGATTTCCAGGGGGCCCAGGACCACCTCCGGATCGGTTTCGGGTTTCATGCGGTTCATGGCTTCAACTACCTTCACCGCGAAATAGCGGGAGGCATCACATGTAAACACCGCCATGCGGTGCTTATGGACATCGTTTATCATAATGTTTGAAGAATAGATCCTATATAATCCAAAATCTCTTCTTTTCCGGTCCCCTTCACGCTGGAGGAGACGAAGCAGGGCGGCAGTTCCTCCCAGTCTTCCAGCAGGCGGCCCTTGTTCTTGTTCAGTTGCTGCTGGAGGGCTTCCGGGCCTTGTTTATCGGCCTTGGTGAAGATGATGCCGAAGGGGATGCCTTTCTCTCCCAGCTCGCTGATGAAACGGAGGTCCACTTCCTGCATGTCGTGGCGGGAGTCGATGAGGACCATGAGCATCACCAGCTCCTCCGAGTTGTTGATGTAGTCCCAGATGATGTGGCGGAGCTTGGCGCGCTCGCGGTCCGGCAGCTTGGCATAGCCGTAGCCGGGAAGGTCCACCAGATACCAGTTGTCGTTGATGAGGAAATGGTTCACCAACTGCGTTTTACCGGGGGTTTGGGAGGTCTTGGCCAGTTTTCCGTTGCCGGTGAGCATATTGATGAGGGAACTCTTTCCCACATTGGACCGGCCGATAAAAGCGAATTCCGGCGCCTTGCGTGCAGGTTTTCCGCCTACCCGTGTGCTGCTGCCGGCAAATTCCGCTTTTGTAATTTTCATAACGTCTACAAAGATACGAATAATTTCCTATCTTTGCCGCATGGAGCAGGACGAAAAATTCATGCAAGAAGCCTTGCGCGAAGCAAAGGCTGCACTGGACGCCGGAGAAATCCCCATCGGCGCCGTTGTGGTTTGGAAGGGACGCATCATCGGCCGGGGTCATAACCAGACCGAAAAACTGCACGATACCACCGCCCACGCAGAGATGATCGCCATTACCGCCGCCACCGAAGCCATGGGCGGCAAGTACCTGAACGATTGCACCTTATATGTAACCGTAGAGCCTTGCCCCATGTGCGCCGGAGCCCTGAACTGGGCCCAGATCGGCCGTATTGTGTACGGCGCTCCGGATCCCCGCCGCGGCTACTCCCTCTTCTCCCCTTCCCTGCTGCATCCCCGCACCACCGCCTCCGGCGGCGTCCTCCTGGAAGAATGCTCCCAGCTCATGCTCACCTTCTTCCGCGATAAACGCTAATTCCTGGCAATCAACCCACTGATTCACAACGCCTTACCATAAAGTAATCGTTCGATTTCTGAACGATTACTTTTCACAATCCGTTGACTATCAGCCACTTACTTGCCAGCCAGAATGGGCTAAGGGGCAAATAGTACCCGATATCGCCCCCGGGACGGTTATTTTCGCGTTGCGCGGGGCGCTACGGGGTTGTTTCTGCCCCCGGGGCACGAAGGGTTCAACAGAAAAGGCTCCGAAAGCGGTAGGTCCGGAGGCCAAAGGCCGACCCAGGGGGTCTGGGGGATTAGGCCCCCAGATCGTCGAAGACCTAGGTTCAACAGAAAAGGCTCCGAATCCGGAGCCTTTTCTGTTGAACTGCAGCGATTCGAACGCTGACTGAGGGAACCAAAATCCCTAGTGCTA
>CAMYWP010000085.1 GCA_947302825.1 uncultured Bacteroidales bacterium | reverse complement strand
GATACCCACGACAGGGAGAAGAACCTGAAGGGAGCTTCCGTCACGCAAGCGGGCCATGGCTCCTACATTAAGGTGCAGTCCCACGTTGAAGCCGGAAGAGACGCGCTGGTTGGACAGATCGCGGTAAGGGGTAATGTTGCGTTCCCGGATGTTCCCTTCTGCATCTTTATATTTTTCCGTATCGATGATGCCACAGGACATGGTGTTGACATAGCGGCCATACAGTTGGAGTTCGCCCAAAAAGCCGAATATTTTGCTGCCGAATACCGACAGATACTTGTCCATGTATACCGATCCGCCCCAGCTGTTGTTGTGCATGTGGCGGTTAAGGATTTCCAACTCGCCCAGCGAACCTATATTGAGGTTCAGGTCCGAATCCAGCAGGTATCCGCTGTAGTTCAGCTTAACGCCCACTGCAAGGTCATCGGCCACAAAATAAGCGAACTTGGGGGAGAAATTATAGATATGCAGCTTTCCGTTGCCGATATTCAGGAAGGAGAGGATGGCATAACCGTCTCCCAGATTGTTGCCGCCTATAATCAAGTTACGATAGCCGCCGCTGAAACCGAAAGCGCGGCTTCCTTTTTCTATAAATACAGTACGACCCTTCTTCTCATCCGTGAAACGGTTCAGGACGCCGTCAATGAGTTTACTCTTCTCTTGGGCAAAGGAAGACAGGGACACCAGCATCAGGAAAATGGCGAATAGTTTTTTCATCTGAATTCAAATTTAAGGAATCTCACAAATATACGACTTTTTTTTGTTCTTGAGTCCTTTCCCCGTAACGGTCAGGGTGACAGGACCTTTACCGGTGCGGCGCACAATGGCCGATGCTTTCCCGTGGAAGGCGGGGAGCTGTTTGCTGTAGAACGGCACGTGGGAAGTAGGGTCACCGGCATCGGTAGCAATGATTTCGGCAGGTCCTTTTATGCTGAAAAAGAGCTGGTTATCGGCATCGGGGACTAGGTTTCCGTTCCTGTCCAGCACGTCTACGCTCACATAAGTAAGGCTTCCCCCCGTATAATCCACGGAGGCCGACAGCATGGCGGCTTTGCCGGCGGTGACCACCTTGTCACGCGCCCATTCGCGGCCGTCCTTGTACACAATCACCTCCACCGTTCCGGGCCGATATACTACCTCGTCCCACACAAAACGGTATCCATCCCGAACCTTCCGGCCCTGGGAAATCCCGTTCACGAAGAGTTCGGCCTCATCGCCGGAAGTATACACATGCACCGGGGTCACCTGCCCTTCACGGCCGGGCCAGGTCCAGTGCGGCAGGATGTGCGCCATAGGAAGGTTCGGCCGCCAGCGGGCCTGGTACAGCCAGAAGCGGTCCTTGGGGAAGCCGGCCAGGTCGATGATGCCGAAATAGGAACTGCGCGAAGGCAGCGGGACATCGGCAATGGCCTGGCCCCAGCCGGCCACCATCTTCTTGAAGGCCTCCCGTTCCTCTTCCGTATGGAAATTGGTGAGGACGGAAGGGTCCATATTAAATGGCGTGGGTTCGCCCAGGTAATCGTAGCCGGTCCAGACAAACTCGCCGGCGCACTCCGGCACCTGGTCTTCGTACTGCCATTCATAGTCCGGCTTGGAGGCCCAACCGGGAGCGTAGAGGTCATAGGAACTCACCTGGAACGGCGGATTCATGTCCCAGCCCTTGCCCTTCTCCTGTTCTACCGGGAAGCGGTAATATCCGCGTGTAGAGATGCAGGAGGCCGTTTCGGAGCCATAGACCGGCTGACCGGGATGGGTGTCGCGGAACTGCTCATACAGATGCGGCTTGTAATTGAAACCGTAAACATCCAGGGTGGCGGCATAACCCGTAAAGGCCGCGCCGGGGTTGTCGTTGCCCGCCGTGGTGGGACGGGTGGGGTCCTCGCGGTGGCAGATGTCCGTGAGCATTTGGGGAATCCACCAGCGGGTGCTGTCGCCCTGCTCTCCGCATTCGTTGCCGATACTCCAGGCAATCACGGAAGGGTGGTTGCGGTCCCGGTGGATCATGGCCACCAGGTCTTTTTCGGCCCATTCTTCAAACAGTGTGGCGTAGCCGTTCTCCTTCTTGGGCCAGGTCCAGGTGTCCGTAAGTTCGTCCAGCACCAGGAAGCCCATGCTGTCGCACAGGTCCAGCAGTTCCGGTGCCGGCGGATTGTGGCTGGTGCGGATGGCGTTGCAGCCCATGCGTTTGAGCATAATGAGGCGGCGCACCCAGGCATCCTCGTTCCACACGGCACCCAGCGCACCGGCATCGTGGTGCAGGCACACGCCCTTCAGGAAGGTCTTGGCGCCGTTCAGATAGAAACCTTCGGCGCGCCACTCGGCCTCCCGGATGCCAAAAAGCGTTTCATAAGTTTCCGGGCCGATAGTTGTGCGCGCCACGTACAGCTCCGGCGTTTCCGGGGACCATCGGCATGGCTGGTCGATGGAGAAGGTCTGCTCTACCGGCTTTCCATTATAAATGGACACGGCGCGGGTGTCCGAGGCCACCACCTCCCCTTTGTGGAGGATGTCCGTAGTGAGCGTAATCTGCTGCGGGCGGTCCGTCTTGATGCAGGTGCGCAGCGTTACGGTAGCGCGGCTGCCATCGGCCTGCGTGGTCACATAGGTGCCCCAATGGGCCACGGCGGTTTTCTCCGAGCAGGTGAGCCAGACGTTGCGGTAGATGCCGCCGCCGGGATACCAGCGGGAGCTCTCCGGCTTGTTGTCCAGCTTGATTTCTATGAGGTTGTCCCCCTCTTTGAGCCATGGATTCAGTTCCACCGCCCAGGAGGCGTAGCCGTAGGGCCAGCCTCCGGCTTCGGCTCCGTTAACATAGACCTTGGCATTGGAGAAAGCGCCATCCACTTCCAGCCGCCAGTCCTTGTCGAGAGAAGGCACTGTGAGGTTTTTGCTATAGGTAGCCTGTCCCCACCAGGCCAGTTTGCCGGTTTCGCCGGGGTTCTCCTGCACGAAGGGCTGTTCCACGCCCCAGTCGTGCGGCAGGTCCAGGACGCGGGAGGCGCCATCCTTGGTAAAGGTCCATCCTTCGTTCCACAATTGCCGGCCTCCGGGCTGGGCGGCGGCGCTCAGGGTCAGGAGAACAGTCAGTAAGAGGAAATATCTTTTCATATTAATCCGTTTTATCTCAGTTGTTTACGCTTTCCGTTGTCCGTTACGGAATAATAGCGGCCGTTCTCAATGAGGAGGGCGCGGCTGCGGTGTTTTCTGCGGTTTTCGGCATTATTCACATTCACATCGATCACGCGGCCATTATAGAAGGTGCTCACGTTCTTGAAGATGGTGTGCCCCACGATGATATGGTCCACATCATAGCGGTTGCGGATCAGGTCCAGGGTATCGGCCGATACGGGGCGGCGCTTGGGCTCCTTCATCACCAGGCCCCGGTACCAGATGGGGCCGTATGAGCCATAAAGGAAGTCCATGGTGTCGCTGAGGGCCTTCCGGGCCTTGTTTTTCATGAACAGCGCCTTGCTGATCTTGCTGTTTACCTCCGGGATGGGAAGGTTCCAGTCGTAGAAATCCTTGCCGATACCGGCGTGTACGTACAGGTCCCGGCCCAGGATACTGATCGTATTCCAACTGGCGATCCATCGGCCCAGTTCCGAATCCGGACCGATCAGGTCCTTGTATTCCATCTCCAGCAGGCGCGGCAGAATCTTGTACTTGGGTTCTGCGTAGCGCATGTCCCCGGCGAACTCCATGGGCTCGTGGTTGCCCAGGAGCATCACCACCGAACCGCCGGCATCGGCCGCCTCCTGCTGCAATTTGTAGAAGAACCAGTAGATGGCCGTCACATCCTTTCCGCGGTCGGCGATATCCCCTATCACCACCAGCCGGTTGGGGCCATAGGCCCAGTGCAGGTTGGCATCGATGACCTGGTTGCCCTGCAGCAGGCTTATCACGCAGTCCAGCCGGCCGTGCGGGTCCGACATCACGAAAGTGCGCTCCGGGGTATCCTGCAGCAGCCAGGCGGCCCGTTTGAAGGGCCTGAGCTGCACCTCGAAGGGGTACAGGCCCCGGTGGTCCGTAACCTGGAAAGTGTAGTTTTCCGGCAGTTCCGTCCAGTGGTTCTGCAGGATGTTCCCCCGGTAATCCACCCGGATCACGTCCACGCCGTCGGGACCGTAGAGGATATACGGCCCATCGGCCGAAAGGCTGTCCTTGGGGCTGACGGGTGTGCCCGCCCACGCCTGAGAAAGGGGAAGAAGAAGGGCCAGGGCCCACAGTAAGTATAAGGTCTTTTTCATAAGTATGCGAAAATAACCAATTCTTCCCGTTTTATCAAGGGATGCCGATTGGATATATTCCGCAGAATCATTATCTTTGTTTCATATCCGCATACGTATGAAAAGAATCCTTCCCATTATCGGCCTGCTGCTTTGCATGACGCTTCAGGCCCAAAAGCCGCAAGAGCCCAATAAAGTACAAAAGGCCGATTATGCCCAGGCCGCCCGCTTCTCCAGCAAGAGCATCCGGAACATGGTGTACAGCACCCGCATCCGCCCCAACTGGTTCGCCCACAGCGACAAATTCTGGTACAGCTGGAAAACGGCCGAAGGCACCCGCTATTACCTGGTAGACGCCGCCACCGGCACCAAGCAGGAAATCTTCGACATGGACAAACTGGCCCGCCAGCTTACGGAAGTGACCCGCGACCCGTACGATGCCCAGCACATGAACCTGCGGCTGGAACTCAAGGACGACAAACGCTTCCAGTGGGACCTCAAGTCCAAGACCGAAAAACGGGACAGCGCCGGCAACACCACCGGCAAGTTCGTGGAATATCGTTTTTACTATGATATCGCCAACAAAACCCTCACCTGGGACACCGAGGAGCATCCCGACGAATACCCCAACTGGGCGCACGTGAGCCCGGACGGCTCCATCGGCCTGTATGTGAAGAACCACAACCTGTGGGTGATGGACCGCGAAAACCTGAAAAAGGCCGCCAAGGATCCTAAGGACACCACCCTGGTGGAACGCGCCCTCACCACCGACGGCACCAAGAACCACTCCTGGCTCAGCGACAATTACAACGGCGATATGGAGGCCGATTCCACCGCCCGCAAGTTCGCCCGCGGCAGCTGGTCGCCGGACGGAAAACACTTCGCCCTGCTGCGCTGGGACATGAGCGCCGTGAAGGAATTCTGGGTGATCAACTCCATAGCCAAACCCCGGCCGGAGCTGGAAGCCTACCATTACCAGATGCCCGGCGAACCCGGTCCCAAGGGAGAGCTCTGCATCCTGGACCTGGACGGCAAGGTGAAAAAAGTGGCCTGGAACGCTTTCAAGGACCAGGACGGCGACATCCTGAACGCCGAAATGAAGGCCGAGGACGCCTACAAAGACTACCGCAGCATGAAATGGCTGGGCGACGATAAAGGCTTCTACCTCCTGCGCGGCAGCCGCGACCTCAAGCGCTGGGATCTGTGCCGCGTGGACCTGACCGCCGACAGCACCCGCACCGTGGTGTCCGAACGGATGAACACCTATGTGGAAACCCGCCAGCCCAAATTCCTGCCGGACGGAGACTTCGTCTGGTGGAGTGAGCGCAACGGCTGGGCCAACCTGTACCTCTACGGCCCGGATGGCACCCTTAAGAAGAACCTCACCGAAGGTTCCTTCCACATCGAAGATGTGCTGGGCGTAGCCAGCGGTTATCTGGTGGTGAGCGCCTGCGGCGTGAACCCCGGTGAGAACCCCTACCAGATGCACAACTACCGCGTGCCTCTTGCCGGCGGCCCCATGGTGCAGCTGGACATGGACGACATGGACGTGCTGGCCACCGCCTCCGACAACGGTAAATACATCGTAGCCAATTACTCCCGTGTGGACTACAAGCCCGCCGTGATGCTGGTGAACACCGCCACGGGCAAGCGCACCCACTTGGAAGAGGCCGACTTCTCCCGCCTGCTCGCCGCCGGCTACAAGTTCCCGGAACGCTTCAAAGTAAAGGCGGCCGATGGCATCACGGACCTCTGGGGCGAAATGCACAAGCCCTTCAACTTCGACTCCACCAAGGTGTACGCCATCGCCGATTACGTTTATCCCGGTCCGCAGGTAGAGGCCAACGACATCTCCTGGCGCTTCAACCTGCGCACCGACCAACTGGCCCAACTGGGTATGATCGTGATTACCGTGGGTAACCGCGGCGGTCATCCCAACCGTTCCAAGTGGTACCACAACTACGGTTACGGAAACCTCCGCGACTATGGCCTGGAAGACCAGAAATACGCCATTCAGCAGCTGGCCGCCCGCCACAAGTGGATTGACATCGAGCGCGTAGGCATCCACGGCCATTCCGGCGGCGGATTCATGTCCACGGCCGCCATCCTGCAGTACAACGACTTCTTCAAGGCTGCTGTCTCCTGCGCCGGCAACCACGACAACAGCATTTACAACCGCTGGTGGAGCGAACAGCACCACGGCATCCAGGAAAAAGTTTCCAAGGGCGACACTTCCTTCGTGTACAACATCAAGACCAACCAGGAGATTGCCTCCCGCCTCAAGGGCCACCTGATGCTGGTGCACGGCGACATCGACAACAACGTGAATCCCGCCAACACCATCCGCGTGGTGAACGACCTGATCAAAGCCCACAAACGCTTCGAACTGGTAATCCTGCCCGGCCAGCGCCACGGCTTCGGCGATATGAACGATTACTTCTTCTGGAAAATGGCCGATTGGTATTCCCGCTGGCTCATCGGCGACAAACGGGAACGCCCGGTGGATGTGACCGAACTGAATAACGATTAATTTACTGTCATTCTGAGCGTAGCGAAGAATCTGTAGATATTATGAAAAAGGTAACACTTCTACTTTCGGCCCTCCTGCTTTTATCGGCCTGCCACCCGTTCCGGGCGGCCCTCTATGAAGACGACCTTGCGCTTCCGCTGGCGGAGGACCAGGCCGATACCCTCTTTTTCTCCGTGAGCCTGGAGTATGCGAAAAAAGGCCTTCCCCAGGAGGTGCTGGACCAGATGAACGGCACCATCCTTACCCAAGCTTTCGACCTGGAGGATGCACCGGGCACGGTGGAGGAAACGGCCATCCGTTACCGCGAAAACCTCATTGACGAATATCTGATGGAAAACGGCGCCCCCGAGAAGGAAGGCGTCCGCACCTGGGAAGACCACCTGGAAGGCTCCTTCACGGAGAACTACAAGCAGTGGAAAAACTACCTGCTCAGCTACTACAGCTTCCGCGGCGGCGCACACGGCATCCAGACCCTGAGCCAGATTGTTTTTGACAAAAACACCGGTACAGCCCTCACGGAGGCCGATTTCTTCGTCGATGACTACGCCCAGCCCGTGGCCGCCCTTATGCAGGAGCAGGTGCGTAACACTATGCAGGCCGACGACCCGGAACTGGCCGAACTGGTGGAACTGGAAGCCATCGTCCCCAACGGCAATTTCTCCGTGGGGAAAGACGGCATCCAGTGGCTGTTCCAGCCGTATGAGGCCGGTCCTTACGCCCTGGGCATCATCACCGCCACCCTCACCTGGCAGAAATTACAGCCGTATTTGAAGTAACTATTGTCATCCTGAGGAGCCGAAGGCGACGAAGGATCTATCGGCCCCTGCTCGATAA
>CAMYWP010000084.1 GCA_947302825.1 uncultured Bacteroidales bacterium | reverse complement strand
GATGCCGGCCACGGTGGGGAAGCGCAAGTACTTGACCATGAAATAAGTGGCCAGTGCGATGAAAACGCTGTTGATGATGAACAGATACAGGGCTCCCGTGAGGAAGTGCATGTTCCAGTGTGCCAGTCCATAGCCGGCCGTACAAAGCGGCGGCATGAGGGCGGTGGCGATGGCTACGCCCGACAGCACGGTTCCGCGCTCCTTCCGGCTGTTTTCCAGAATGCCCGCCAGACCGCCGAAGAGCGCAATGAGGACATCATAGATTGTAGGGGAGGTGCGGGCTTCCAGCTCCGTAGGATTGATCAGGGAAAGGGGAGAGAGGATGAAAAAGAGGGTAGAGGCAAACAAGGATACCAATACCATCACCAGGAGGTTTTTCGCTGCGCTTTTCAGCAGGTCCACATCGTTGGTTCCAAGAGCCAGGCCCACGCCGATGATAGGGCCCATGAGTGGGGAAATAAGCATGGCGCCGATAATCACAGCGGTGGAATTCACATTCAAACCCACGGAGGCGATGATGATGGAGAAGGCCAGGATCCACAAATTGTGCCCACGGAACGAGATGCCGCTCTTGATACGCTGGGCGGCCCCCGGTGTGTCCAATTCCTCATATATATAGAAGTACCTGCGGATAAACCGCTTGATGCGCTTGAGTAAAGTCATAGCGTATAATTTTTCGCAAGATACGCATTTTCTTGTTATCTTTGTATGTTAAATACAAGTAGAAATGAACGAAATAGCCAAAGGATTCTTCTATATCGGGGTAGACGACCTGGACCTGGACCTCTTTGAAAGTCAATATATTGTGCCGGAAGGCATGGCCTATAACTCTTATCTGATCCAAGACCGGAAAGTGGCCATCCTGGATACGGCCGACCGCCGGAAAGGAGAGAAGTGGCTGCAGAACCTTCAGCAGGCTCTGGACGGACGTACACCCGACTATCTGGTGGTGCATCACATGGAGCCGGATCATTCGGCCCTCATCGGCCAGGTGACCGATCTATATCCCACCATCCAGATTGTGGCCAGTGCCAAGGCCATCCAGCTGCTGGGGCAGTTCCAGCCCGGACGCAGCTTCAACACCCTGGCGATGAAGGAAGGGGATACCCTGTCCCTGGGAGAGCATACGCTGCAGTTCTTTGCCGCTCCCATGGTCCATTGGCCGGAGGTGCTGGTCAGTTTCGACGCTGCCAGCGGCACCTTGTTCAGCGCCGATGCCTTCGGCAAGTTCGGTGCCCTGTCCACCTGCGGTTTCTACGGCGACGAAGACAACGACTGGGTTTGTGAAGGCCGCCGCTATTATTTCAATATCTGCGGCAAATACGGCGCTCAGGTTCAGGCGCTTCTGAAAAAAGTATCGGCCTTGCCTGTCAAGACCATTGCGGCGTTGCACGGCCCCATCCTGCGCAAGGACCTGTCGTACTATCTGGACCTGTACAACACCTGGAGCAGCTACGGCATAGAGACTCCCGGCGTGTTCGTGGCCTATGCCTCCATCCACGGCGGAACGGCCGATGTAGCCTTGAAACTGGCCGATTTACTGCGCGCAAAGGGTTGCCCTAAAGTGGCCACCTGCGATCTTACGCGGGACGACAGGGCCGAAGCAGTGGAAGATGCCTTCCGCTACGGAACGCTGGTTATGGCCGCCTGTTCCTACGATGCCGGCCTCTTTACCCCGGCCTATGACTTCCTGCACAGCCTGCAGATGAAAGGCTGGCAGAAACGGCGCGTGGCCCTTATCGAAAACGGTTCCTGGGCTCCCAGTGCCGGCCGCGTGATGAAAGAGATGTTCGCCGCCATGAAAGAAGTGCAGCAGGTAGGTGAGTTGGTCACCATCAAGAGCCGCTTTAAGCCGGAGGACCAGCCTGCCCTGGAAGCATTGGCAAACGCTATTCTGACATGATGATCCGGAGCAAAGCTCCGCTGCGCCTGGGACTGGCCGGAGGCGGCAGCGACGTTTCCCCGTACAGCGATTTGTACGGGGGCAATGTGCTCAACGCCACCATCAATCTGGCTGCATATTGCACCATAGAACCATTACATCGGCCTGTCTTACAGGTATTTGCGGCCGATGCCGGTGTCCGGACGGAGATTCCCCTGGGTACAGGACCGGTGACAACCGGTGCCCTCCTGATTGACGGCGTATATAACCGGGTGATCCGGGATTTCGGCCCCGTTCCTGCACCGGGCTTTGCCATTACCACTTATAACGACGCTCCGATAGACTCCGGTCTGGGCACTTCCTCCACCATGGTGGTGTGCATTCTGAAGTGTTTCGCCGAATGGATGGGCATCCCGCTGGGCGACTATGAGCTGGCCCGCCTGGCCTATGAAATCGAGCGGAAAGACCTGCTCCTCTCCGGGGGTAAGCAAGACCAGTACGCTGCCGCATTCGGAGGTTTCAATTTCATGGAATTCCTTCCCAGTGACCTGGTGATTGTGAACCCGCTCCGGGTGAAGGACTGGATTGTGGAGGAGCTGGAAGCGTCTATGCTACTGTATTTTACCGGCCGAAGCAGGGAAGGGGCGGCCATTATCGAGCAGCAGCAGCAGGCCACCCGCAGCGGAAAGAACGAGGCCGTGGAGGCTATGCACCGCATCAAGCAAAGTGCCGTAGACCTGAAACTGGCCCTCCTGCAGGGCGATATGGCCGAATTCGCCCGCATCATGGGCAGTGCCTGGGAAGACAAGAAGAAGATGGCATCGGCCATTACCAATCCCATGATCCAGCAGGCCTTCGATGTGGCGCTGGGCGCCGGGGCCATCTCCGGAAAGGTATCCGGTGCCGGCGGCGGCGGTTTTATCATGCTCATGGTTCCGCCGGAGAAAAAACACAAGGTGGCAGAAGCCCTCTCTGTCCTTCCCGGCAAAGTGGTCCCCTTCCAGTTCACCTACAAAGGCGCCGTGGCATGGAAGTTATAATCCTTTGCGGCGGACTGGGTACCCGGCTTCGCGGTGTGGTGCACGATATTCCCAAGTGTCTTGCACCCGTTGCCGGCAAGCCTTTCCTGGGGTATTTACTGGATTGGCTGGGCCGATATTCCGTTAACCATGTAGTGTTTTCGGTAGGCTATCTCAGAGAGCAGGTCATAGATTATGTCAAGAGTCGGGAATGGCCGTTTTCCTATGATTTCGCTCAGGAAGATACGCCGCTGGGGACCGGGGGCGGCATTCGGCTGGCCCTCGGCTATTGCCATGAGAATCAAGTGTTTGTAGTGAATGGCGATACCTTCTATCCCGTGGATTTGGAGCGAATGCCCTTCGAGTATCCCGTTACCCTGGCCTTAAAACCCATGAAAGACTTTGATCGCTATGGAGCGGTTTCGGTACAGGGCGAATCTGATGGGCCGGCGTCTGACGGAAATTATTTTTCGTGCAGTTGCTCGAAAAACCAATTTCCGTCAGACAACGATAATTCTGAAAGGCCTGCGTCTGCCGAAAATTATTTTTCGTGCGGTTGCTCAAAAAACCAATTTTCGGCAGACAGCGTAAAGTTTACGCGCATAAATGCTTTTCACGAAAAGCAGTATTGTGCTGAGGGGCTGATTAATGGGGGCGTGTATGCCATTGACCGGAGCAGGCTGGATATGAACTCTTTGCCGGAGAAATTCTCTTTCGAGAAGGAGGTGCTGGAGCCGGGTGCGGCCATCGGCCAGATTGGAGGATGGGTTTCTAATGCTTATTTTATCGATATCGGGATTCCGGAGGATTATGAGCGGGCGCAGTGGGCCCTTCCTGCCTGGAAGGCCGTTCAGGAGGCTTCCAAGGCCGTTATGCAGGCCGATGCCCAGACGCTCTTCCTGGACCGCGACGGCGTGTTGAACCGGCTTTTGCCGGGGGATTACGTGCGTAGCTGGGCGCAGTGGGAATGGATGCCGGGCATCCTGACCGAAATGGCCCGATGGTCGGCGAAATTCCGTCATATAGTGCTGGTGACCAATCAGCGCGGCGTTGGGAAGGGGCTTATGACCGATGCCGACCTTTCCCATATCCATGCCCAAATGATGACCGAGATCCTGGAAGCCGGCGGCCGGATGGATCTGATACTTGCCTGTACGGCGCTTTCCGAGGGGGATCCGCGCCGAAAACCCAATCCCGGCATGTTCCTGGAGGCGCAGGCGTTGTTCCCGGACATAGACGCAAAAAGCAGCGTCCTGCTGGGCGATAGCCCCTCCGACGCTGCCTTCGCGGTGAATTGCGGGATGCAATTTATTCTTCTGAATCCGGAAGCGGTTTCTTAGGATTCTTGGGGATTCCCAGTTTAATCAGTTGTCTGGCCGATGTGAGGATGGAATTGCCGGAATCGCTGATTTTGGCGCTCACTCTGTCGTAATCGTCCAGGGCGGCGTGCAGTTTGTCGCCCATGGCGGCGTGGGCCTTGGTGAAATCGGCCACACGGTCTATCATGGTCTGGGCGGCCTTGATAATCTTTTCCTGGTTGCGGGCCTGGTCGTAGTTGGTCCAGGCGATGCGGATCATCCGCAGGAAAGGCATCAGGGTTTCCTCCGTGGTCAGTAGAACTCCTTGCTGGTAAGCCTCCTGGAAAATGTTGGGAGCCAGGGTTTTGGCCAGCTGCAGGGCGCTGTAGTTGGGGATGAACATTAGCACGTAGTCCAGGGTTTTGTATCCTTCGCGGATGTAGTCCTGGTAGCGCTTGCCGGAAAGGCTCTTGATTTGGGCACGGATGGCCGATAAATTCCTTCTGGCGGCTTCTTCCTTAACAGACGGGTCTTCGGCGGCAAACCAGTCCGAAAGGGCTTCCATGGAGGTTTTGGCATCTACTATCACTTCCGTTTTGTCCGGGTAATGTAAGATGTAGTCCGGGCGCATGCGCTTGCCGCTGTCTTCGTTCAGGACAATGGCGCCGCTGCCGTCCCGCAGGGTTTCTTCCCGATCGAAGTCCCGGCCTTCCTCCATCCCTTCGGCCACCAGCATATTGTACAGGATGGTTTCTCCCCAGATGCCGGTCATCTTGTTCTGACCTTTGAGAGCCTGCGCCAGGTTATCGGCCTTGGAGCCTATGGCTGTAGTTTGGTCCTGCAAGTGCTTTACAGCCTGTTCCACGGCTGTTTTCAGGGAGGCGGAACCCTCGGCCTGGCTGCGCTTCTGGGCCTCGAAACTCTCCTGCATGGCCTTGAGGTCCTTGCCAAGGGGGCCGGCCAGGGTCCTGAAGGTTTCCTCGGCCTTTTTCTGCAGGGCTTCTTCCCTTTGCTGGAGCAACTTCTCCGTTTCGGCCGTGAGTTGGCCCTTGACGGCTTCCAACTGCTGCGCAAAGGCTTCCTGCTGCATCTTTTGCAGTTTTTCGGCGTTCTCCAGATCCTTCTGGGCAGCGATGAGCTTATTCTCCAACTCATTGCAGGCCTTGATTTCATGGGCCCGCATGATGAGCCAGGTAATGACAGTGGCCGCGACAAGCAGGATTGCCGCAGCCACAATGATATAGAGGATTCCGTTGTCCATATCTACAAAGATACGGACATTTTTCCGAATATGCTATTACTTCCCGGTGGTAAACTGGTAGGTTTTGAGGGTGACGGATTTGATGTTGCCGGGATCCGAGTTGGGATAGGAACGGTTGAGCAGGATGGTGAAGGGAGCGGATGCACCGTGGCCGGTTTCGGCAAAAACGCTGTCACAGGCCTTGATGGCGGCCTGGTCGTGGGCCGTAGACTCCAGATAGTTTCCGTAAGTGCTGGGACCCAGCGCTTCTTCGATGCGTGCGTTCATCACCGTCTGGACAGCCAGGGCTTCCAGGGTTACATTTCCATCTACGGTAGCTTTGTAGGTGACCCAGACATCTGCTTTCTTGCAGGAGGAAATAAGGCATAAGGCACAGCCAAGGGCTGCGAGAAGGGTAAGAATACGTTTCATTTTGACACCTTGTTTTAGTTGGCACAAAGATAAGAAAACAAATTAATTATTGAAAAATCCACGGGCGCAAAGATAAGCGGTGCTCCAGGCGGCCTGCAGGTTGAAGCCGCCGGTAATGGCGTCTATATCCAGGACCTCTCCGGCAAAGTACAGACCGGGATGCGCTTTGCATTCCAGCGTATTACTGTCGATATTGGAAAGACCCACACCCCCGGCGGTGACGAATTCTTCCCGGAAGCGGCTTTTCCCGGCCAGGGGATAGGCGTCGTTGGTGAGGACGGCGGTGAGCCGGTTGAGTCCCTTGCTGCCCAGTTCGGCCCAGCGGAGGTCTTCCCGCAGGCCGGCCCTTCGCAGCAGGTGTTCCCACAGGCGCTGCTGGACGGGGTGCACGCTGGAAAGCAGCTTCTGGGGGCTCTCCGCGGCCGTTTTTTGCAACCAGGCGCGCACCTCGTTTTCGTTGGCATGGAGCCAGTTCACGGCCAGCGTGCCCTGGTAGCCGGAGGCGGCCAGATGGCGGGCGGCATAGGAGGAGAGCCGGAGGGTAGCCGGCCCGCTCAGGCCCCAGTCGGTGATGAGCAGGGGACCGCTGGCCTTAAAAGCCGTTCCCTGCAGGCCGATCCCGACTTCCACCACCAGTCCCATCAAGCTCCGGAGCCCCGGGTCCGGGACCGTAAAAGTGAAAAGGGAAGGCACCGGCGGCACCATCTCCAGTCCCAGCCCCTCCAAGAACGGCACTCCCTTGGCCGCTCCGCCGGTTGTAACCACTACAAAATCAAACGGTTCTCCGTTTACTTGCAAGGTTCCCGGATTTAGGACGGGGGTATGCTCCGCCGTAGCATCGGCCTTCTCTTTCGCGGAGGCGGAGCATGCCTCCGTCCTCCCGGAAAGCGAAACAACCGGCGTTTTGAGTCGCAGCTCGGCGCCTTTCATGCCCCGTTGGAGGCAGCGGACAACATCCATGGCGTCCTGGCTTTTGGGGAACCAGCAGTGGTCTGGCTGAAGCACGCAAGGAACCCCGTGTTCCGTAAACCAGCGGATTGTGTCTTCCTGGGAGAATGCTTTCAGGGCACGTTTCATCACGCGCTCTCCGCGAGGGTAAGCTTCTGATAAAGAGCGGATTCCCTGAAAGTCGTTGGTGAGGTTGCAGCGACCGCCGCCCGTAATGGCCAGTTTGGCCATGGGTCTGGACCCGGCTTCAAACAGTGTGACGGCCAACTCAGGTCGCCATTCCCGCAACAGCGCGGTGCAAAAGCACCCCGCCGCCCCGGCTCCTATGATGGCCACCTTCTTCACAATTACAAAGATAACAATCTTAGTCAAGAAAACGCCTTAAACCTGAACTAAGATTGACCAATATGACAATCTTAGATAGCTAGATAGGCCATAAGTAAACTAAGATCGTCAAGCGGGCGGATTACAATAGTTTATACTGTCGCAACTGCTTGGCCAGGGCGCGGTGGCCGGGGCAGACGGACTCCAGGAGGGCGTGGAAGCGGGGGCCGTGGTTCATTTCGCGCAGGTGACAGAGTTCGTGCAGCATCACGTAATCCTGCAGCTCCTGCGGCAAAGTTACCAGCCTCAGGTTCAAGTTGATATTGCCCCGGACGGAACAGCTGCCCCAATTGCTGATGTTGTTCTTGATGAATACTTTATTGTAGTGGAAGCCATAAGGGGCGGCCAGTTCGGCCAGCCGCTGAGGCAGCTGAGCCTTGGCCTGGGCACGCAACGCTTCCACCTGCGCGTTGACAGGGGCTTTGCGGGGTTTTCTTTTGGCGATGAGGGT
>CAMYWP010000083.1 GCA_947302825.1 uncultured Bacteroidales bacterium | reverse complement strand
ACCAGGTCCTTCTTCGCATCTTTTTTGACAAATGATTTCCAAGTGCAAACCTACATAAAAAAATTGTAAATCTTGGCGCATTTTATTATTTTTGCTCAATTATTAAATCTCCGTCCATGGTCCAGGTATACTGCAAGAACACGGGGGAAACCAAGCGTTTCCCGGAAGGCACTTCCTTGTTGCAAATGCTATCGGAATTCGACTGCCACCGCCCTTATCCCATTGTCTCCGCCAAGGTGAACAATGTTTCACAGGGCCTCAAGTTCAAGGTCTATCAGAATAAGGACATCGAATTCATAGATGTCCGCGAATCGAGCGGCATGAGGGTATACTGCCGCTCGCTTTATTTCCTGCTGTATAAAGCGGCTTCGGACGTTTTCCCGGGATGTCGGCTGTACATTGAGCATCCCATCTCCCACGGCTATTTCTGCCATTTGCGCAAGGCCGATGGAAACGATGTGGGCCCGGAAGATCTGGCCCTGCTGGAGAGCCATATGCGCGAACTGGTGGAAAAGGACATGCCCTTTCACCGCTACGATGTGCAGACAGCCCGCGCCATCAAGGAGTTCCGCAAAGCCGGTTTCATGGACAAGGTGAAACTGCTGGAAACCAGCGGAGAAGCCTATACGGATTATTATACGCTGGGAGATACCGTAGACTATTATTACGGGAAACTAGTCCCTTCCACCGGTTATCTCACCGTCTGGGGCCTCTGTCCGTTTCACGACGGTCTTCTGCTGCGCATTCCCTCCCAGCAGGATCCGTCCCGGCTGGCGGAGTTTGTGGACCAGCCCAAAACCTTCGAGATGTTCAAGGAAGCCCTGCGTTGGAACATCATCATGGGCCTGAGCACCGTGGGCGATGTGAACGAAGCCTTCCTCAGCGGCCGCGCCAGTGAACTGATCAAGATTGCTGAAGCCTTGCAGGAGAAGAAGATTGTCCAGATTGCAGAGGAAATCGACCGCCGCTACCGCAGCGAGAATCCGCTCAAGGTGGTGCTCATCACCGGTCCTTCCTCCTCCGGTAAAACCACCTTCTGCAAGCGTCTTTCCATACAACTGAAGGCCTGCGGGCTCAAACCCGTGTCCGTGAGCACGGACGACTATTTCGTGAACCGCGTGGAAACGCCCAAATTCCCGGACGGCAGCTACGACTTCGACAACTTCGACACCGTGGACCACGCGCTCATGGAGCGTGACATCATGAAGTTGATTGATGGGGAAGAGGTGGATGTGCCGGAGTTCAACTTCGTTACCGGCCTTCGCGAATACAATGGAAAGAAATTAAAGTTGGCCGATGGCAAGATCCTGCTCATTGAAGGTATCCATGCCCTAAATCCTGATTTAACGTCACAGATTCCCGATACAGCCAAATTCCGGATCTTCATCAATACGCTCACCGGAACCCTTCTGGACGACCACAACATGATTCCCACCAGCGACAACCGCCTGCTGCGCCGCATTGTGCGCGATTACAACAAAGGTGCTTTCACCGCTCGGGAATCCATCTCCAACTGGCAGAA
The DNA here is from genome assembly GCA_947302825.1 of uncultured Bacteroidales bacterium. Classification (GTDB taxonomy): domain Bacteria; phylum Bacteroidota; class Bacteroidia; order Bacteroidales; family UBA932; genus Cryptobacteroides. The sequence continues at coordinate 6,283 of CAMYWP010000083.1, read as the reverse complement.
CGTGCTGGATGCAGAGCAGAAGTGGATCTATCCTTTCCAGGAAATGGCCGATGTAATGTTCAACAGCGCCTATCTGATTGAGTTCGCGGTGCTGAAGAACCATGCCGAACCCATCCTGCGCAGCGTACCGCAGAATTGCGCGGAATACTCCGAGGCTCACCGCCTCCTCAAATTCATCCACTACTTTACCCCGGTGCCCGACAAAGAGATTCCGGCCACCTCGCTGCTGCGCGAATTTATCGGCGGTTAAAGATTGGATTCCAGTTTTTCCAGGTAGGAGACAACGTCGCCTACGGTTTCAAACTTGGCCAGTGCCTGGTCCGGTATCACCAGGCCGTACTCGTCTTCGATGCGCATGAGCAGTTGGAGGATATCCAGGGAATCGGCCCCCAGGTCTTTCATGATCAGGGATTCAGGGGTAATTTTCGCGGGATCCAGACGCAACTGTTTTGCCAGGATGGCTTGTACTTTCTCAAACATCATAGTGTTCGTATTTGACAATTTCTGCTTCAATTTTTTCGGATAGGCGGCTCAGTTCCATTCTGTAGGCCTGCTCTATGCATTTTTCCACGGCTACGGCCTTGGAGGAACCGTGGCCCTTTACAACCACCTTGGAGGTGCCCAGGAGCACGCTGCCGCCGTAGTTCTGGTAGTTCATGAACTCCTTCATATCGGCGAACATCCGTTTCATCAGGAGCGCGCCCAACTTGTAGATTGTTTTGCTGAAAATCTCTTTTTTGAGCTTTTTCAGCAGCTCCAGAGCCGTTCCTTCCGTGGTTTTCACCAGCACGTTGCCGGAGAATCCATCGGCCACCACTACATCGTAGCTTCCGGAGAGGAGGTCGCGGCTTTCCATATTGCCCACAAAGTTCAGCGACGGGGTCTCCTGCAACAATTTGTAGGCTTCCTGGCGGATGACATCGCCTTTTTCGGCTTCTTTGCCTACATTCAGAAGAGCTACCCGGGGTTTGGAAACGCCGTATACATTCTCCAGATACAGCGAGGCCATGATGGCGAACTGGCGCAGGTGAGCGGGCGTCACTTCCACGTTGGCACCGCTGTCGCAGATGCCCACGATGCCGCCGTCCATAGTGGGCAGCAGGGGACAGAAGGCGGGCCGGATCACGCCCGGGATGCGTCCCAGACGCACCAGGGCGCCCGTTACCAGCGCTCCGGTGGAACCGGTAGAGACCAGGGCGGCGATGTCGTCGCGGTCGCGCAATAGGATGATGCCCTTCATCATGGAGGAGTTCCGTTTGAGACGCACCACATCCGTGGGCTTTTCATCGCAGCCGATCACCTCCGGCGCATGGACAATCTCCAGCCGGCTTTTATCGTATGCCTTACCCTCCAATTCTTTCTGCAGGATGGCCTCATCTCCGGTAAGGAGGATGTACAGGTCCGGATAGGTGGCCAGCGCCTTGAGGGCCCCTTCTACGGGTGCCTGTGGGCAATGGTCGCCGCCGAAACAGTCTACTAATATCTTAATCATGGAGATTCTTCACTTCGTTCAGAATGACAGGGTTTTTACGTAGGCGCGGTAGCGCTTGCATTCTTCCCGTTGGAAGCGGCGCCACTGGTTCAGGATGGCATAGTTGTCTTCCAGGTTCAAGTTGGTATCGGCCCATTTGAGCCGGGGATTGTCGCGCAGCATTTTCATAATGGCCAGGCTAAGGGCGCCGGAAACCCCTCGGTTCAGGTATTCAGGATCAACGCCCACCAGGCACAGGTCAATGATTTCGGGCCGTTTGATGGCATACAGGAGCTTAATGAGCGTGAGCGGCGTGAATTTACCGCGTGTGCCCACCAAGGCGCTGGCCAGACCAGGGAAGGAGAGGCCGAAACAGACGATCTTCTCGTTCTCGTCCAGAATTACGGCCGTATGCTGTGGATTAATGACAATGGCGAAGTTATCCAGCACCAGCTTTCGCATGGCTTCGGTGAAGGGAACCGTTCCATAAAGCCCTTCGTAGGAAGTATCAATGAGGTCGAAAATCCCTTTGGAGTACTTGCGAAGCAGATCCGGTCCGTTCTTGGCGGTGCCATAATGCAGCTTGTAACGCCTGAAGATGAAAGCTACCAGCTTTTCAAGCTCATCCATGGTTTCCTGGCTTTCGGGGCCGTACAGCCGGCTGGCTGTCCAGTCAATCTCCTTTACGTAACCCAGGGTCTCCAGATGCTCTTTGTAATAAGGGAAGTTGTAGTTTTCCTCAAAGGTGGCCGGCTCCTCAAAGCCTTCCACCAGCAGTCCTTCCCGCTCCAGGTCGCTGAAGTTGAGCGGTCCCACCACCGTGTCCATCCCTTTCTCCCGGGCCCAGGTTTCGGCCTTCTCAAAAAGGGCGCGGGAAACTTCCAGATTGTCGATGACATCGAAGCGGCTGAAGCGACAGCGTTTTTCGCCGTTCTTGGCATTGGCATCCTTCTGGATGATGCACTGGATACGACCCACGGGTTTCCCGTCCTCATAGGCCAGGAAAGCCGTCCATTCGCAGCTGCTGTTGTACACATAGTTCTTCCTGAACATCTTCTTCTCGTCGCTGTACAGCGGCGGCACGAAGTAAGGATTGCCCTTGTAAAGATCAAGCGCAAAATTCAGGAACTGCTTCTGCTCCTTCTTGGTTTTTACTTCCTTAACTACAATCATATGAGATTCTTCGCTACGCTCAGAATGACAATTAACGATTCTTGGCATGGAAGCAGACGCCCACGCCGTTGGGGCCGCAGTGGCTGCCGGCGGTGGGGTTCACATAAACGTATTCGATGTTCTGCTTGCCGTATTTCTCTTCAATCATGCGGCCCAGCTCCTTCGCCAGTTCCGGAGCGTCCGTGTGGCCGATGCAGATGCGGTGCTTTTCAATCTCATCGCCCAGTTCGCCCACTTTGTCCACCAGGTAATCCATGGCCTTGGCCCGACCCTTGGCAGTGCCGATGGAAACCATCTTGCCCTCCTGGCTCATGTGGATGAGGGGACGCACGCCGATAAGGGTGCCCATAGTGGCTGCCAGTCCGCTTACGCGGCCGCTGCGACGGAAGAACTTCAAGTCGTCGGCAAAGAAATACATGGCGAATCTGTCCACTTCCGTCTTGGCCCATTCCAGGAGTTCGTCCATGGTTTTTCCGGCCTTGTAAAGGTCGCCTATTTCGCGCACGATGGCATAGCTGATAGTGGTAATGCCTTTGGTGTCAATCTCTTCGAAACGGGTGGCAGGGAACTTGGCCTTGAGTTCGGCGATGGCCTGGTCCATGGCATCGAAGGTGTTGGTCATGGCACGGGAGAAGTGAACATACAGGATTTCGTTTCCGGCGGCGAAATCGCGGATGAAATAGTTCACATATTGCTCCTTGGAGATGGCACTGGTAGTGGGCAGTACGCCGCCGCGCAGGACATCATAAAAAGCATGGCCGTCGAAGGTCTCGAAGTCCACATAGGGATACGTGGTCCTGGCATCGATGCTATAAGGCATGGAAATGAGTTGATACCCATACTCCGCCGCCAGGGCGGGATTCATATCGGTATCGGTGTCGGTGTAGATTTTTAGCATATTAACACGTTACTAAGATATAATCGTAAATGGGTTGTCCGCCGTCGCGAAGGATCACTTCGGTGCGGGGGAAACGCTGTTCCAGGGTACTGCAAAGGGCCCGTGCTTCTTCCTCGGGAGCATCCTGGCCGCGGAAAAGAATCAGGATATCGACCGATCCGGCATCCAACTTCCCGGCAAGTTCCAGGGCCGTTTGCAGGCGATCCGGGCCTGCCGTGAGGATCTCTTTCCCGCTGAAGCCGATATAATCTCCGGTCCGGGCATCCGAGGTGTCGCGGATAGCACGGGAGATTAGCCCCGTATTTACGGACGCAGCGGCTTCCGTGAGGGCGGGAACAAGATCTTCAGGAGCCATTTCGAGCTCCAGATTGGCCATGGCAAAATAGCCTTCGCCCAGGGATTTGGTGGGAATCACCTGTACCTGGGAATCTTTATACAGGGCTGCCGCCTGCTGGGCGGTGAGCACGATGTTGCCGTTGTTGGGGAAAACCAGCACTTGTTCGGCATCCACCTGGTCAAACGCCTCCAGGAAGCGCTCCACGGGCGGATTCATGGTCTGGCCGCCCTCAATCACGATATCGGCCCCCATCTCCTTGAAGGTGTCCGTGAGGCCTTTTCCGGTGGCAACCACCACCAGTCCCAAGGCTTTGCGGGAGCGTTTGAAGCGCTCGTCCATGTGATTCTCGTGGTGCTGGAGCGTCATATTTTCCACCTTGATGGTGAGGTATTCGCCCCATTCGCGGCAGCGGGTGAGCACGGCGCCGGGATCCATGGTGTGTACATGCACCTTCACAATGCTGCCGTCGCGGAAGAATACCAGCGAGTTGCCTTGGGTCTGCAGCCAGTTGGAGATCACGCTTTCATCGAAATGCTCCAAGTCTACTTTGCTTCGCTGCAGGCGCAGAAGGAATTCAGTGCAATAGCCGAACTCCAGCACGCTGTCTTCCGTAAAAGCGTTGAAATCCACCTTGGTAGCAGGGGACTTCTCTGCTTCGTTCGAGACAACGGTGATCGCTTTGCCTTGCAAGGCATCACGCATACCTTCCGCAATGCACAGAAGTCCAGCACCGCCACTGTCCACCACACCGGCTTTCTTCAGGACATCCAATAGTTCCGGAGTATGCTCCAGCGACACTTCCATGCCTGCAATCCAGCGGTCGAAGAGAGCATCAAAATATGAAGTGTCATCAATGGCATCCACACCTTCGCGCATCACCGTAAGAATAGTACCTTCCACGGGCTGTGAAACGGCATGGTAGGCTTCGGTCACGCCGCATTGCAGGGCCTTCAGGAAACGGTCCGTATCGGCTTTTTCGGCCCCTTTCAGGCCTTTGGCCATGCCGGCGAAAATACGGGACAGAATCACGCCGGAATTGCCCCTGGCGCCCATGAGCATGCCTTGGGAGACGGCATCGGCCATCTGGGAAAGCGTGTTGCCCTGAGCGTGCGTGCCGGCATCCAGGGTCATATACATATTGTCGCCCGTATCCCCATCCGGGATAGGGAAGACATTGAGATCATTGATGGTCTGGCGGTTTTGGGCCAGCCGGGCCGCACCGCCGCGGATCAGGTTCAGGTATAGGTTGGCGTCAATCATTATTCAGGTATGCGGAAGCCGCGGCGGAAGAAGGGAACGCGCAATAACAGGCGGAAAACCCAAGGCTGCAGCGAATAGGTGATCAGGATGGTGGAAGCCATGCCGATAAGGGTTATCAGGCCGATGGAATGGATGGCCGGATGCCGGGCGAAAATGAGCGAGAAGGTGACGATGGCCAGCACCATGGCGCTGTAGAAAATGGCCACCTTATGATATTCCAGCATGGATTTTTCGCCTTTTCGGGCTTCCGACAACAATCCCTCCATCACGAAGATGCTATAGTCCACACCAATACCGTAGATGAAGGTGGAGATGACGATATTGATGAGGTTGAATTCCAGGCCGAAGAGGGCCATGTAGCCCTGCATCACATACCAACTCACGAACATGGGCAGGAAAGCCAGCAGGGAAATCCAGATGTTCCGGAACGAGACCAATAGTACGATGAGCACGAAGAGACTGGAAATCCAGAGCGTGGTGTTGAAGTCGTCGTGGACGATCTCGACCATGTCGCGGCAGTAGAAGAACGGCTCCAGGACAAAGACGTGCGGCGTCTTGGTCACTTCGCGCATCACCTGGTTGGCGTCTTCCTTGTCGAAGGAAACGTCCGTGAACACCAGGTAGCGGCCATCGGCCTGCTGCTCCACGAAGTTGGACATCAGTCCCGGCGGCACAAGGCCGGAAGCAAACAGATCGCCGGTTTCATAACGGGCGGTGAGCATGCCCAGGAAGGTGTCGAAGAAACCATCCGGCAGGCCGTATTCCCGGGCCGATGCCTTGAGGTCCTTGCTCAGCTGCTGCACGCGCTCCTTGTTCCAGAACTCCTTCCAGGCATCGATGCGAAGCTGTTGATCGGCCTGCGACTGGAATAGCAGATGGGAAACAGGGGAGTATCCCTTCACCAGGCCGGTCCCCACCAGGGAATCCAGCGTATGCTCCATCCCCTTGTTGTATTCCAGGGCATGGTCCAGCTTTTCGTTGTCCCAGGCGGCAAAATACAGGTGCATTTCGCCGTCGGTGTTCTTGCTGTTGTACAGCGCCAGGCTTTCGCGCAGGGCTTCATTGTCATAGTCCAGGTTGCTGAGGTCGCTGTCGAATTTCACGCGCGGGCTCATGGCAATGCCGATAACGATGAGTACCAGCA
>CAMYWP010000082.1 GCA_947302825.1 uncultured Bacteroidales bacterium | reverse complement strand
ACTTCGCCACGGTGCTGGCCACCCTGGTGGTGTTCTGGAGCGCCATCTGGAAGCTGCTCAAGGGCTTTTTCCAGTTCAAATACAACGACGAGACCGACTATATCTGCAAGATCCTGGTATCGCTCATCCCGGTGGCCCTGGTGGGCTTCCTGCTCAAGGACCAGGTGGACGCCCTCTTCAGCGGCGCGCTCTGGCAGGTAGGGGTGGGCCTTTGCATCACGGCCTGCCTGCTGCTGGTTTCTGACAGCGCCGGCAAACGCTTCCGCGTGCCGGTGGCCAAGGACAGCCGGAACGGCATTTCCTACTGGCAGGCGTTCGTGGTGGGCCTGGCCCAGGCTTTCGCCGTGATTCCGGGCGTTTCCCGCAGCGGCAGCACCATCGCCACGGGTCTGCTCACCGGCGTCAAGCGGCAGGAGATGGCCCAGTTCTCCTTCCTCATGGTACTCATCCCCATCATCGGCGAGCAAAGCCTGGACGTGCTGAAAGTGGCCACCGGGCACGAAACCTTCGGTGGTGGCGTGGGCGCCCTGGCCCTCTGCCTGGGCTTCGTAGCCGCCTTCATCAGCGGCCTGTTCGCCTGCAAATGGATGATTTCCATTGTGAAGAAGGCTAAACTCTCATGGTTCGCCCTCTACTGCCTGCTGGTGGCCCTGCTGATTTTTGTTTTATCCTAACCGGAGATCCTTCGCTACGCTCAGGATGACAATGATGCCCAAGCGTTTAACATACTTTGTCTCCGATGTCCACCTGGGTTTGCAGGTGGGAGACCCGGCCGGCCGGGAAGCCGCCTTCGTGCGCTTCCTGCGGGGCATTGACCCCCAGCAAACCGAGACCCTGTACCTGCTGGGCGACATCTGGGATTTCTGGTATGAATACCGCGACGTAGTGCCCAAGGGCTATGTACGTGTGCTGGCCGCCCTCACGGAACTGATGGATGCCGGTGTCCGGGTCTGTTTCTTCCAAGGGAACCACGACATCTGGACCTACCGTTATTTCGAGGAATTGGGCCTGGAGCGCAAGGTGCAGCCGCTGGTCACCACTATCGGCGACAAAAAGTTCTGTCTGGGGCACGGCGACGGCCTGGGACCGGGCCGGAACGGATACAAACTCATGCGCTGGGCCTTCCACAACCGCTTCCTGCAGCGCTGTTTCAGCACCCTGCATCCCTGGCTGGCCTTCCGGCTGGGCCAGGGTTGGAGCCGCCGCTCCCGTCTGGGCAAAAATATCAGCTATGACTTCAAGGGGGCCGATGAACCCCTGTACCGCTTCTGCGAAGCTTTTCCGGAGCCGGTGGACTACTTTATCTTCGGCCATTATCACGCCCGGGCCGATCTTCCCGTGGGCGCCGCCCGCCTGGTGCTGCTCACCGACTGGATCACCGCGCCCAACTGGCTGGTCTTCGACGCCTCCACCGGAACCCTGCAGGCCGGACAATAAAAAATGCCCCCCAAACGGAGGGCATTCCTTTTTGATATGAAGAGGCTTATTCCTCTACACCGATTTTTTCGGCCACCTTCTTGATAGCGTCGCCAACAGTGGCGATTCCACTGGTTTCCTCATCCGGAATCTTGATATTGAATACTTTCTCAAATTCCATCAGGAGCTCCACGGTGTCCAGGGAATCGGCACCAAGGTCGTTGGTGAAGCTGGCACTTTCGGTGACAGCGGTTTCCTCAACGCCAAGCTTGTCAACGATGATATCCTTGACCTGCTTTACGATTTCTGCCTTTGTCATAACTGTTAGGTTTTAAGTTTATATTACGTTTTTGTTTTTTTCCTTTCGGGTGCAATAACGTGCAAATATAGTAAAAATTATTTAATTGGAAAACCATTGGGCCGATTTCTCTCCTGGACGGCTCAATTTGAGCCAGATACGCAGGCCGTTAAGGGAGTTGATAAAGTAGAAGCTATACTTCACCACATAGATGAGGGCATAGGACGATGAAGGGTCGTGCCGCAGGGTGAGCACCCACATGATCACGGAGGCTACATTCACACCAATCCAGAAGTACCACTGTTCCATATAGGCGGTGGACAGCAGGTACTGCCCCACCAGGTTGCACATCATGGAGAAAGCATCCATGAGCACCAGCCACTTCACCACGTGGGCGGCCTCGGACTGATCCAGGGCCAGCAGCACGAAATACGCTATCAGCAGCCCCACCCCGAAAATGCCGCCGTACAGTGCCCATTGGCGCCCGGTGAGCCGGCGGGCCTTCACTTCGTCGTGGGCATCGGCCCCGCGTTTCTTCCACTGGAAAAAGCCCACGAACTGCATGGGCAGGAAGTACAGCAGGTGCAGGGCGGCATTGCCGTAACGCGCGCCCAAAAGGCACATGGCTCCGTAGATGGTAACGTCAATGAGGCCGAACAGGAACGTGAGGATACGTCCGTTGGCGCTGAGCACATTGGCCAGCACCCCCGTGAGGGAGCCCACGGCCGATATCAGCAGCATCCATTGCCCGTTCTCTGCGTCCCGCAGCTTCAGCCCCGTTACCAGGATGGTCACCACCGCCATGCCCACCAGCACGAACGTATTGAACCACTTGTTAAAAGTCTTCTCAGTCATTATTCAGATAATCATGGATTCTTATCGCCAGGTCGGCGCCCACAAGCGCCGCCAGTTCTTCCAGGGGAGCGGAACCGATACGGGCCACGGAGCCGAAGTGCAGCAGCAGGCGCTGCTCCGTCTTCTCCCCCACGCCCTTGATTTCGCGCAGGGCGCTCTGGATAGCCGCCTTCGAACGCAGGTTCCGGTGAAAGGTGATACCGAAGCGGTGCGCTTCGTCGCGGATGCGCTGGAGCACCTTCAGCGCCTGGGAGTTTCGGTCGATAAACAGCGGATAAGGGTCCCCTACCCTGATCACTTCTTCCAGCCGCTTGGCCAGGCCGATTACCGTCACTCGGTCCAGGATGCCCAGTTCGGCCAGGGCCTGGTGGGCAAATTCCAGCTGTCCCTTGCCACCGTCGATGACGATGAGCTGCGGGAGGTCGTCGGGGTCTTCGGCCAGCATGCGGGCATAGCGGCGGTTCACCACCTCCTTCATGGAGGCATAGTCGTTGGCGCCTATCACCGTCTTGATCTTGAAGCGCCGATAATCTTTCTTGGAGGGTTCGGCGTCGCGGAACACCACACAGGATGCCACCGGGTTGGTGCCCTGGATGTTGGAGTTGTCGAAGCACTCCATGTGGCGCGGCAGCACCGGCATGTCCAGGGCCTTCTGCAGCTCCTGCATCACGCTCATGCGGAAAGCGTCCGGGTCCGTATGCTCCCGCTGTTTCAGGCTGTTGAAATGGAATTCCCGGGCATTCTTGGCGCTCAACTCCAGCAGTGAGAGCTTGTCGCCGCGCTGGGGCACCTTGAACTCCACGCCGGGAATCTCCACATCCGGCAGGAAAGGCACGATTACCTCTGGCGACAGTTGCCCGAATTTGTCTTCCATTTCGCCGATAAAGGCCGATAAGACAGCCGCCTGCTCTTCCTCGATCTGGCTCTTGAAGCCCAGGTTCAGGCTCTGCACGATGGCCCCGCCCCGGATGCGCAGGAAGTTGCCGAAGGCTTCGGCTCCGTCGAAAACCAGGGAGAAGACATCGGCATCGGTATCGGCCGCCTGGGTGATGATGCTTTTGGCATAATGGCGTTCCAGGCTGTGGAGCTTGTCTTTGTATACCTGCGCCTCCTCGAAGGCCAGGCGGTCGGCGGCATCGGCCATCAGGGCTTTGTAATGGCGGATCACTTCCCCGCCCCGGCCGCTCAGGATGCGCACGATTTCCTCTATGTGATCGGCGTATTCCTTTTGCGACACCTTGCCCACGCAGGGCGCGCCGCATTTGCCGATATGGAATTTGAGGCAGGGCCGGAACTTGCCGCGGAGGATGGCGTCGGAGGTGATTTTGAGCGTGCAGGTGCGCAGCTGGTAGGTTTCGTCGAAGAAGCCGATGAGATTGCGCGCGTGCATTACGCTGCTGTAGGGGCCGAAATAACGGTTGCCCTTGCCTTTCTCGATGCGGCGCGTGATGAACACGCGGGGGAAATCCTCGCCGGTGACGCAGATCCAGGGATAGGTCTTGGAGTCCTTCAGCAGGATATTGTACTTGGGCTTGTACTGCTTGATGAGGTTGTTCTCCAGCAGCAGGGCATCGGCCTCGCTGTCCACCACCGAAAACTGGGCATCGGCTATCTTGGAAACCAGAATGCGGGTTTTGGTATTCAGCCGATCCGGGGGCACGAAATACTGCGCTACCCGCTTGTGCAGGTCCTTGGCCTTACCCACATAAATCACCTTTCCCTCGGCGTCATAGTACCTATAAACGCCGGGGGAATGGGGAAATAAGGCTATTTTTTCTTTAATTGTCAAGAGCTTCGGCTACGGCAGCACGGATTTCGGAACCGCGGAGATTGCGCTTGAGGATGGTGCCGTCGGGGCCGAAGAGGATGATGTGCGGAATGCCGTCGATGCCATAGATGTCCGTGGGGATCTCCTGGGCGTCCATGATCTGGTTCCACACAATGTTCTCTTCCTTGGCGGCTTCGATGGTGTCCTCCAGCTTGTCCCAGACAGCCACGGAAAGCATGTCGAATTTGTCGCCGTGGAATTCCTCATAAACGGCACGGAGATTAGGCATCTCGCGGCGGCAGGGACCGCACCAGGAGGCCCAGAAATCTACCAGCACATATTTGCCTTTGCCGATGAAGTCGGAGAACTTCACGCCGTTAACCTCGAAATCGGTGAACATCTTACCCGCGGCGGTACCGGCCTTGGCCGACATGGCCTCCAGCATGGTGTACACGAAGAGGGAATCCTCTCCATGCACATGCGGGGCCACCAGGTTCAGGCATTCGGAGAGGTCTTCATCGTTCAGCAGGCCATAGGTGTTCCGGAGGGCGGTTGCGCCCACGGCATTATCGGCGTTCTTCCTGATGGCCTTGAGGTTGTACTCCTTGTATTCCTCAATCTTGGCGTCCGTGTAGGCCTCAATGGCTTCGCTGTCATTGGCGTGTTCGGTCACATAGGCCCGGTATTCCTCTGAGAATTTCTCGTCCCAGGCAGTGTACTCGGCCAGCTTTTCTTCTTCCGACTGGTTCTTGCAGCCCATTGCGCAGGCCAGCATCACACCGGCCATAAGCATCCATTTGTTCAGTTTCATTTCGTTCTTTTTAATATGCAAAAATACAAATCTTCCTAGTTTTTCGAGAATACGTGCGTAAACGAGATGCCGCTTCCGGGCGTAGAATACCAGTACCAGTAGAAGGCCGACTGCATCAACGCGGCACGATAGTCCGCTCCGGACGGGTCCTTGATAAGGGAATTGATGCCGAAGGACATGACCACATAATTGCCGGTGAATTTTCCGAAATAGTCCCCGGACGGGTCGCTGTTCTTGAAAGTGGGATCGGCCGGAATCCAGCCGTACGCCGGAATATAGAACTCCGCCCGCACGTGGTATTCCTTTTTCTGAGGCGCAATCATCACGATATGCCGGGCCGGGATCCCCTTGGCCCGGAGCAGGGAGATGAACACGGACGAGAAATTACCGCAGTCACCGGTCTTACTCTTCATCAGATCTGCTATGGTGTGCAGGCCGGTGTTCATATTCCCGTACTTCATATTGGTAGCCGTCCATTCATAGCACTTCCGGGCATAGGCTATCAGGTTTCCGGACGCTTCTCCCCAAAGCTTGCCTGCAACGGAAACGATTTCCGCATTCTTCGGATTCACCAGGTCTCCCTCTTCCACTCCCAGGTATTTCTGACACACCTCTGACTGCGGATCGTATTCCGGGATGTCCGTTATCTGGTCCAATTGGGCCGTCAGTCTGTAGGACCGGGCATGGAATGTTTCCGAAATGACAACGCCTCCGGAGGCGGGAATGGCGTCTCCCTCCAGATTGGCCACGATGTACTGATTCACGCCGTCCGGACACGTCACCAGTTCTGCGGAGCCCTTTTCCAAATTGGTAATTTCCTGATAGATATTGGTTTGCGGTGCCGGAAGAATGGCATATATCCGCGTAAACTTGGTGCCGGAGTAACTCAGTTTCAGCGAATTGAGGATGTTGGCATCGTCCTCCAGCGTTGTTTTACGGACTTCGGGCCTTTGCCGGACCGACAGCACCTGTACGCCGCCCGATGACGAGACGGTAAGGTTGCCCGTCCTGAGGGCCGATGTGTTGTTGGGAGCAGATGTTACCGTTATCTGTCCGGCACCGGCGCTGCCGGAAGAAGGCGAAACCGTGAGCCAGTTGGCGTCCGATGCGATGCTCCAGCTTGCATCCGTGGTGATACTGACAACAGTCTGTCCACCAGCGCCGTGCAGGATAGCGGCATCGGAGGAGATGCTGCCCAACACATTAATCTGATGGGCCGCCACCTTTACTTTGCAGCTGGCCTCCTTGCCCCCGGCCTGTGCCTTGATGGTGGCCTCACCCTCTTTTACAGCCGTTACTTTGCCGTTATCCACCGTTGCCACACCAGCGTTGGATGTGCTCCAGGTGACGGTCTTGTCCGTGGCGTTATCCGGCTTTACGCTGGCTGCCAGGGTTTGTGACTCACCGATGAACAGGTTCAGCTCCGTTTTGTCCAGAGAGACAGAGGTGACCGCTACCACCTGCGGTTGCGGCGGTTCAGGGGTAGGTTCCGGCGTTTTCCCGCAGGCAACAAAAAGCAAGAGGAAGGCCGATGCGAAAAGACAGGGATACAGTTTCATAAACAGGTTTATTACAGTCCGTTTAGCAAAGTTAAAGATAATCCCTTAAAACACAAAAAAGCGACCATTTTCACGGTCGCTTTTTCAAAAATAAGATTTCGCTTATCGGCGTTCTCCGCGATCTCCACGGCCACCTTCACGACGGCCACCACGGCCTCCGCGACGGTCTCCGCGATCTCCACGGCCACCTTCACGGCGACCGGTGCCGGGAGCGGCAGCGTTGGCAGCGAAACCGGCGTTCGGGCTCAGGTCCTGCTTGCCATACTTCTCACCGTTGCAGATCCACACCTTGATACCCATGGTACCCATCTGGGTGTGTGCTACGGCCAGGGCGTAGTCGATATCGGCACGGAAGGTGTGCAGCGGGGTGCGGCCTTCCTTGAACATTTCGCTGCGGGCGATTTCGGCGCCGCCTACGCGACCGCTGATCTGCACCTTGATGCCTTCGGCACCTACGCGCATAGCGGTGGCGATGGCCATCTTGATGGCGCGGCGATAACTCACGCGGCCTTCAATCTGGCGGGCGATGGAATCGGCCACGATGGTGGCATCCACCTCAGGGCGCTTCACCTCGAAGATGTTGATCTGAACATCCTTCTTGGTCACCTTCTTGAGTTCTTCCTTGAGCTTGTCAACTTCCTGACCACCTTTGCCGATGATCACGCCCGGACGGGCGGCGTGGATGGTGACGGTGATGAGCTTCAGGGTGCGCTCAATGATGATGCGGGAGAGGCTGGCCTTGGCCAGACGGCTGCCCAGGTATTTGCGGATCTCGTAGTCCTCGGCGATCTTCTCGGCGTAGTTACCGCCTACCCAGTTGGAGTCCCAACCACGGGTGATACCGATACGGTTGCTGATAGGATTTGTTTTCTGACCCATAGTTTATTCCTCCACTGCTTTTTTGGTGTCCAGGATAATGGTAACGTGGTTGGAACGCTTGCGGATGCGACCGGCACGGCCCTGGGGGCACGGGCGGATGCGCTTCAGCGTGCGGCCCTCGTCGACCATGATGGTCTTGACGATGACGTTGCCTTCTTCGAGTTCCTTCGCCTGCTCCGGGTTCTTGGCTTCCCAGTTGGCGATGGCGCTGCGGAGCAGCGTCTCGAGGCGGACGGAGGCCTCCTTCTTGGAGAAGTGGAGGAGGTCGAGGGCGTGATTCACCTCAACACCACGGATGGTGTCGGCGACAAGGCGCATCTTCCGGGGGGAAGTGGGCGCATCTTTCAATACGGCGATAGCGGTCTGCTTCTTGGTCTCTTTCAGGCGCTCGGCCATCAGTCTTTTTCTCTTTCCCATAATGTCAATCCTTTAAACATTACTTCTTATTGTTGCCTGCGTGGCCTCTG
>CAMYWP010000081.1 GCA_947302825.1 uncultured Bacteroidales bacterium | reverse complement strand
GCCTTTCCCCGCGGCAGCGGACCACCCGGGTTCCCGCACGCCGCCAGCAGCCATGCGGCCACTGCAAAAAGGGCTATCTTTCTCATAGGAGCAAAGATAGGGAATTTTGAGCGTGGATGCAAGTCTTTGACTTAGTGGACCTTATCCAATTGACTCCCTCCCTGCGTGGTAGGGAGTCAAATCGTTAAGCTGTTAATAATTAACCACTTAACTCCACGGCTATTTGCTAATCTCGTAGAGATTTCGCATCTTTGTACCCGCGACGATCGATCACGATATCTGGCAGGTTGTGTTCAGATATTTTGTTTGTGCCATGAAAGATCGTATTTTTCTCCCGAATGTTCCCCATCACTGTTATCAGCGAAGTGTGGATCACGGCGTCCTCTTTTACTCAGAGACAGATTATCTCCTGTTTTTCACGCTCTATTGCACTATTGCCACGCGGCATGAGGTGCACGTATTCAAACTGGCACTGATGCCGGATCATTTCCACCATTGTATCCAGGCACGTACACAGCAGCAGTTCACAGATTTTGCCAGGGACTTCTCCGCTCTGCTAACCAGGGAGTACAACCGGGCATACGGTCGCTCGGGTCCTTTGCTGGAAACGCCGTTCAGCAGTGCACCCAAGAGGGGAGACAAAGCTATCCGGACCAACTTAATCTATCTGGATAACAACCCTGTGGAACGGAAACTGGTTTCCAGGGCGGAAGACTACCGTTGGAATTTCCTGGCTTATGGGGCCAGTGACCACCCGTTTTCTGAAAGGATAGTCCTCCGGAGGGCTTCCATGCCTCTTAGGCGTGCCTTGAATAGAGTAAAATATCTGCATGAGAATGGACAGTACTTGAGTGTTTGTGTGCTCAATGGACTGTTCGAATCCATAACACTGGAACAAGAGAAAGAACAATTGATAGACTTTATTATTCGTACCTACTCCGTAATTGATCATCCTTTATCCCACCGTTATTTTAACGGATACGAACAGGAAGTGTTGGCCGCACACGCCAACACCGGGAGTGAGTATGATATCAATGAGGTGTTTATCGGGAAATCAGACACCTGCTATGCCCTTCTCACCAAAACACTGCTTAAAGAGGGCTGCGTCCAGGATATTCATGAGATTTTGCACCTTACTCTTCCTGAAAAACAGCGTTTGGCCACCCTGCTACAAAGAAAAACCTGGACTCCGTGGAGACAAATCGCGGCTTTTCTTCATCTGCCCGTGGGCGTAAACGCTTGAGGTATAGCACTATAGATGATTGACTCCCCGCCGTGCTGGTGGGGAGCCAATTGCGTAAGTTGCTAAGGGTTAATTAGTTGCGTCCACGGTAGGTTTCGGTTCGGGTGTCGCGGATGGCACCGGACCAGTTGAGGCCGAAGGCAAAGTCCCAGACGTTGCCTTCGGTATCTTTCAGGCAACGCATATCCTGGGGAACGTCTTCACACTGCTCTTCCACGGTGCGCATATCGGCGGGCATCTGCATGGGCAGCAGGCCGGAAGGCTCGGCCGCACCGCTCACCAGATCCAGCACGGCCTGGTTCTGTACGCCGAAGGTGAGAAGGATGGCATCGGCATAGGGCTCCAGTTCCGAGAGCACGGCGGGGCGGGTGAGATTCACCACCACAACAACGGGCTTGTCACCCATTTCCTTGCGGGTTTTGAGTACCAGGTCCAGGTCGCTTTCGTTGTAGGTGGTAACGGTCTTGCCCTTGTAGGAACGGTTGGTGAAGGCCTCCTTCGGGTCTCCGCCGGCGATGGATTCCGTCCGCGCGTAGGTGGCGGTATAAGGCCGATACTGCAGGCTGATGGGCACATAGCCGTTGCCGCCTTTCTGGCGGTCTTTCACGTCGTAGCCAGTGCCGGGATACGGCTCCTGGATAAGCAGAAGGGCGAAATCGGCTTCTTCGGGGGTATCGGCCCAGTCGTAATATTTCTCAACCAGGGTACGGTCCACGGGATAGTCCCAATGGGCAGGGGCACCCATGAACAGGCCGAACATACCGGGCGTCTGGGGGTAGAGACGCTGGGGAACGTAGACCTTCGCACGCTGGCGGGGCAGGGTGGAGGCGTGGTTCTTCACCATCACCACGGACTTGAGCTGGGCCTGGTAGCCGGCTTCCATGAAGGAGGGATTGCCCACCACTTCGGCCGCCACGGCGGGATCCGTGTACGGATTCTCGAACAGGCCGGTGCGGAAGGAGTTCATCAGCAGGCGCACGGCCGATGCTTCAAAGCGTTCCCTGGCAGCGGCTTCGCCGAAATCGGCCACCCACATCTGGTATGCCTCCAGCACGGGACCTTTGTCGTTGTTGCCTCCGAACTGGTCCACACCAGCCTTCAGCACTTCGTAGTGCCGCTGGGCCACGGTGAGGCCTTCCACGCCCCAACATTTGCCGTCGAAGGATTCGATGGCTGCGTTGTTGTAAGTGATGTTCCAGTCGGTGCAAACTACGCCGTCATAGTTATACTCTCCGCGAAGCAAATCACTGATAATGTACTTGTTATAGCTGTTGCCCACATTCTTTCCGGAAGGGTCCACTCCGTAGGAGATGGTGTAGTAGGGCATCACGGCCGATGCTTTCCCGGTGCCGCCTTCCAGCTGGAAGGCTCCCTCGGTGAAAGCTTTCAGATGGGTGGCAAAGGCTCCGCCCGGATACACGGCATATTTGCCATAATTGAAATGGGCGTCGCGGCCACCTTCCTCCGGACCGCCGGAGGGCCAGTGCTTGACCATGGCGTTCACACTCTGCAGGCCCCAGCCGCCTTTGGCGGAAGTCTGGAAGCCGTCCACATAGGCTCGGGCCATATCCGTGTCCAGGGCGGGATTCTCTCCGAATGTGCCTCCAAAGCGGCTCCAGCGGGGTTCCGTAGCCAGGTCGATCTGCGGACTCAGGGCCGTGGCAATACCCAGCGCACGGTATTCCTGTGAGGCAATTTCACCGAATTGGCGCACCAAAGCAGGGTCGAAGCTGGCAGCCAGGCCCAGCGGGGTGGGCCAGAGGGAAATCTGTCCGCCGGCTCCCATGTTGAATTCGGCCGTGGCGGCGGTTTCGTTGCGCGGGTCGGAGGAGTTATTGGCCGGAATGCCCAGACCGATTCCCTCCACAAAGGCCTGCACGTTGTTGTTCCAGCGGGCGGCCACTTCCGGGCTTTCCACGCTGGTTACCAGCACGGCGCGGAGGTTGTCTTCCTCCAGGAACTTCTTCTGCTGGTCCGTGAGGTCCCAGGACTTGTGGTCCGGGTCACTGTATGTGGCCGCGCCAAAACCGTAGGCGCTGCCGGGGATAGCCTGGTGGCTGCTGTACAGCATGAGACCGGCAATCTGCTCCACGCTCATCTGAGCGGCCAGATTCCTGGCCCGTTCCAGGGCCGGGAGGCGCCAGTCCTCATAGGGGTCCAGGACGCCGTTCCGGTTCAAATCCTTGAAGGCGAATCCTTTGTCTTCCAGAATGGTAGCGGAGGTATAGCCCAGCGTAGGGCCGCCTTTTTGCGTGATACGGGTGAAGCCATCGGCCTCGGAAGCCTGCCATTTGGGGCCGCAGGATGCGGCGATGAGCAGCAGGAACAGGATGGGAGCTTTTTTCATGGTGCAGTTTTACGTGTTCCTGCAAAATTAGCACATCCGCAGAGGATTTCCTTTCTCATTTGTTCATTTTTTTCGTAACTTTGAACAAATAACGCAGGAAACTAATAACCATCCATACTATGAACCAATTATTTGACATCAAGGGCAGGGTCGTGGTCATGACCGGTGCCTGCGGCGTGCTGGGCGCCACCATCGTGAAATATTTTGCGGCGCAGGGCTGCAAAGTGGTCCTGCTGGACCTGGAGCGCACATCGGCCAAGGGAGAAGAAATCGTGGCCCAGATCAAGGCCGATGGCGGCGAAGCCGTCTTTTTCCCCACCAACGTGCTGGATGAGAAAGTACTGGAAGGGAACCTGTCGCAGATCCTGGAGAAGTACGGCACCATCGACATCCTACTGAACGCCGCTGGCGGCAACATGGGCCCGGCCAACGTGCAGCCGGAGCAGACTATCGCCGATCTGGACATCGATGCCATGAAGAAGGTGTGCGAACTCAACATTTTCGGTACGGTAATCCCCACCAAGGTGTTTGTGAAGCCCATGGTGGAACAGAAGAAGGGTGCCATCATCAATTTCTGCTCCATGTCTTCCTTCCGTCCGCTCACCCGTGTGGCGGGTTACGGCATTGCCAAGGCCGGCATGGCCAGCTGGACGGAATGGCTTTCCGGCGAACTGGCCATGAAGTTCGGCGAGGGCATCCGCGTGAACGCCATCGCCCCGGGCTTCCTGCTCACCAACCAGAACCGCACGCTGCTCACCAACCCGGACGGATCCCTTACGGACCGTTCCCACAAGATCCTGGGCCACACGCCTTTCGGCCGTTTCCTCCAGCCGGACGAACTGGTGGGCGCCCTGCATTATCTGGCCTCCGACGCCGCCAAGGGCGTAACCGGTACCATCGCGGTAGTAGACGGTGGTTTCAATTGCTTTACCATTTAAGTTATGGCAGCTAAGTATCTGATGCGCCAGAGCTGGCGCTGGTACGGGCCCAACGATCCCGTTACCCTGGACAACATCCGCCAGGCGGGTGTCACCGACATTGTTAGTGCCCTGCACCATGTTCCCAACGGCGAAGTCTGGACCGTGGAGGAAATCGAAAAGCGCAAGGCCCAGTGCGCGGAAAAAGGTCTGGTCTGGAGCGTAGTGGAAAGCGTTCCGGTGCACGAGCACATCAAAACAAGGGAAGGGGAGTATCTCCGCTACATCGAAAACTATAAACAGAGCATCCGGAACCTGGCCGCCTGCGGCATCCATTGCATTACCTACAACTTCATGCCGGTGCTGGACTGGACGCGCACCAACCTGTTTTATGAAATGCCCGACGGCAGCCGGGCCCTGCGTTTCGAGCGCGCCGCCTTCCTGGCTTTCGACCTGTTCATCCTCAAGCGTCCCGGCGCAGAGAAAGAATATTCGGCCGATGAAATCGCGCGTGCCCGTGCGCGGTATGAATCAATGGACGCCGATGAAATCGCGCTCATCACCCGCAACATGATCGCCGGGCTGCCCGGCAGCGAGGAGAGCTTCACGCTGGAGCAGTTCCAGCAGGCGCTGGACCGGTACAAGGGAATCGGCCCGGAGGAATTGCGCGCCAACCTCATCTTCTTCCTGCAGCAGGTGTGCCCGGTGTGCGACGAAGTAGGCTCCCGCATGGTGATTCACCCCGACGATCCCCCGTATCCCATCCTGGGCCTGCCGCGCATCATGAGTACGGCCGAGGATTTCCGCAAGCTCATTGCCGCGGTTCCCAATCCGTCCAACGGCTTGAACCTCTGCACCGGTTCCCTGGGTGTAAGGGCCGATAACGACTGCCCCGCCATGATGCGGGAATTCGGCGACAGGGTGGATTTTGTACATCTGCGCAGCACCAAGCGGGATGCAGAAGGTAACTTCTACGAAGCCAATCTCTTGGAAGGCGATGTGCCCGTGTATGAGATGATGAAAGCCGTGCTGGAAGTGGAGCAGAAGCGCCAGTTCCGCATTTTCCTCCGCCCGGACCACGGCCACCAGATGTGCGACGATCTCAACCGCAAATCCAACCCCGGCTACTCCTGTTACGGCCGCCTCCGCTCCCTGGCCGAACTCCGCGGCGTTGAGCACGCCATAGCCGCCACCATGTAGCCATTTTTTCTGGCAACTAACTCGCTGATATTCAGCGTTTTGTGCAAAGTTATCGTTCAATTTTCGAACGATAACTTTTTGTAAGTGACTGTAGGTGAGTGAGTTGCTTGCCAGGGAAAGCTCCTTAGTCTTCTATCACCAGGCCGTCATAGGCAGGTTGGACGGTGGGGGGGAGTTCGCGGCAGAATTGGGCGTGGGAGGGGAAGGCGTGGGAAAGGTGGGTAAGCCAAGTGTGTTTGGCGCCGATAAGGGAAGCCAGTGTCAGGGCTTCTTCCAAAGAGAAATGGGAGTGGTGCGGATGATAGCTTACCGTATTGAGCGTGAGGTGTTCCAGGCCCTGCAGTTTAACCAGTTCCTGTTCTGGCAAGCGGCTCATGTCGGTGATATAGGCAATGTTCCCGAAACGGAAACCCAGCACGGGCATGTCGTGGTGGAAGCCGCGGATGGGAATCACATTGGGGGCATCGTGCGGGGCCTCCACAACGGCGTTGTCCGAGGGCTTGAGACTGCCATCGGCCTGCCGATAAAAATAGCCCAAATCGTGTACCCACTCCAGTTCACCGGTGTTTTCCAGAGAATCTACGCGGAAAGGCCGGTCATCGATCAGGTGCACGTGCCACTCCGGTGAGCCGGGGTACTTGTGATCGGCGAAGGCGTAGGCGTAGTCGTTGCGCAGCGTCTGCAGCACGCGTTCCTCGCAGTAGATTTCGGCCGCCTTGCGGTCGATATAGTTCAGGGCGCGGACATCGTCCAGTCCGCCCGTATGGTCTTTGTGGTTGTGTGTGAGGAGGATGGCATCCAGGTGCCGAACGTCGTGCGCCAGCATCTGCGAACGGAAATCCGGGCCGGCATCCACCAGGATGGTGAGCCCGTCCATCTCCACCAGGGCGGCTGCGCGGAAGCGCTTGTCCCTGGGATCGGCGCTCTTGCACACCGGGCACTGGCAGCCGATGATGGGCACGCCCTGCGAGGTCCCGGTTCCGAGAAAAGTCAGCCGTGTCATAATATAACCTCCTCCAACTGGTTTACGCGCGCAGGGTCGAAAGGCCGCTCCACGCGGATGTAATTGCCCGTGTAGCCACCCATAAGGCCGTTTTTGACCGAAGATTCCCACAACACCGTTTCCCGCAGCCCCTTATTGGCCGATACAAAATCCTGGTGCAGCTGGGCACACAGTTCCTCCAGCCGGGCCACCCTTTCCGTCTTGAGGCTGTCCTGCACCTGGTCCTTCCACTCCGCCGCCCGGGTTCCAGGCCGACGGGAGTAGGGGAATACATGGATGAATGCCGGCCGGATACGCTCCTTGAGGAAGTTGTAAGTCTCCTGGAACAGCTCTTCGGTTTCACCGGGAAGGCCCACGATCACGTCGATGCCGAAGAACACCTGGGGCTCTCCGGGCCGTTCCATGGCCTGACGGATGTAGTCGATGCGGGAAGCAAATAGCGCGGTATCGTACCGCCGGCCCACGCGGCGCAGCAGCGTGTCGCTCCCGCTCTGCAGCGGAATGTGGAAATGCCGCTGGAACTTGGTCCCGGAGGCAATCCAGTCCACAATCTCCGGGGTAATCAGATTGGGCTCAATAGACGAAATCCGGTAGCGTTCAATGCCTTCCACCGCATTCAGCGCCTTCAGCAAATCCAGAAAACTCTCGCCTGTAGTCCGGCCGAAGTCACCGGTATTCACCCCAGTAAGCACTATTTCCTTAACGCCCTGGGCAGCAATGTCCCGGGCCATCTTCACCACTTCACAAATGGGAATATTCCGGCTCCTGCCGCGTGCATAAGGCACCGTGCAGTAGGCACAGAAATTATCGCACCCGTCCTGCACCTTCAAGAACGCCCGTGTCCGCTCCTCACCGGATGAAAACGCTCCAAATACGCTATTCTCCGCTGCGGAGGGTATTGTCTCTGAAACCGTCGCTTCGCGACCCCTCCCACCGGCAGAGCCGGCGGGCCCCTCCCTCTTATGCGGCCGAGGGTGGCCAGAGGTTTCAGAGGCAACACCCTCCTCCGCTACGAGTAAAGTATCAGCTACCAGGTGGGATTTTTCATCGGCGCCGAAGACTTTCCAGACGCCTTCCAGGGCCAGGAGCTGTTCCTTGCGCAGTTGGGCATAGCAGCCGGTGACCACTATGCGGGCTTCCGGGGCAGTTTTGTGCGCCCGGCGGATGAGGTTCCGGGACTTCTTTTCGGCGGTCTCCGTGACGGCGCAGGTATTGATCAGGTACACATCGGCCTGCTGGTTCCAGGGCACTACTTCCCAGCCGGCGGAGAGGAAGCCCCGCTCGTAAGTGGCTGTTTCGGCGTAGTTTAACTTGCAGCCTAATGTGGTGAATGCTATTTTCATGACAGCAGGAGGAACACGCAGGGACGTTTGCCGATAGTGAT
>CAMYWP010000080.1 GCA_947302825.1 uncultured Bacteroidales bacterium | reverse complement strand
GCATCCTGCAGCTGGGCGGCTCCGACCAGTGGGGCAACATCACCACCGGCACCGAACTCATCCGCCGTATGGACGGCGGCACCGCCTATGCCCTCACCTGCCCCCTCATCCGCAAGGCCGACGGCACCAAATTCGGCAAAACCGAAAAAGGCAACATCTGGCTGGACGCCGAACGCACCTCCCCCTACGAGTTCTACCAGTTCTGGCTCAATGTGGCCGATAACGACGCCGAAAGCTATATCAAGATCTTCACCCTGCTGGACCGCGAGACCATCGAGAACCTCATCGCCGCACACCGCGAAGATCCCGGCCGCCGCGAACTGCAGAAGGTCCTGGCCCGCGAAGTGACCATCATGTGCCACGGTCAGGCCGCCTACGACAACGCCGTAGCCGCTTCCCAGATGCTCTTCGGCGGCAACTCCGAAGCTCTGAAAAAACTGGACGAGCGCACCTTCCTGGCCGTTTTCGGCGATGTGCCCTCCTTCGACATCACCAAGGCCGATCTCCCCTGCAACATCCTGGACCTGCTGGCCGTCAAGACCGCTATCCTGCCTTCCAAGGGCGAAGCCCGCAAGATGGTGCAGGGCGGCGGCATCGCCATCAACAAGGACAAAGTGACCGATATCGCGGCCGAAGTAAGCGAGGCCGATATCGTGAACGGCCACTACATCCTGGCCCAGAAAGGCAAGAAGAACTACTTCATTATTAATGTGAAATAATGGATAAACCTGCAAGCACCAGGCAACTGAAGGTTGCCCGCGAAATCCAGAAAGACCTGGCCGAGATCATCCGTGCCAAAGGCATGGCCACGTTTGGCGGCGCCCTGGTCACCGTGAGCGAAGTGCGCGTGAGCCCGGACCTGTCCGTGGCCAAAGTGTATGTGAGCATCTTCCCCTCCGACAAACAGGCCTTCGTGATGCAGTGGCTGGAAGAGAACAACAAGTCCCTCCGCGGCGAACTGGGCCATCAAGTGGCCAAGCAGTTCCGCATTGTGCCGGAGCTGGTTTTCTACCTGGACACCACGCTGGATTACGCCGAACACATTGAAGAATTACTGAAGAAGTGAAGCTGGCGCTGAAATTTGCCCTCCGGTATCTCTTCGCCCGGAAATCCTACAACGTCATCAACCTGATTTCGGGGATTGGCGTAGCGGGCATGGCGGTAGGGACGGCAGCGCTGGTGATCATTCTCTCCGTCTTCAACGGCTTCGACTCCCTGGTGAGCCAGTCGCTCACCGACGCCCATCCGGATCTGGTGGTAAAACCTGCCACCGGAAAAGTATTCTCTACGGAAGGACTGGACTGGATCACCGATTCCCCCGATATCCTGCGCCTTTCCAGCGTGCTGGAAGAGCAGGTATTCCTTTCTTATGAAGGAAAACAGTCCCTGGCCCGTGTAAAAGGTATTGACGAAGCCGCCCAGGAGGAATCTCCCCTGCAGAACCATCTGATTGATGGTGTTTGGCAATTTCATAAAGGAGATTATTCCGCGGGAATAGCGGGAGCCGGACTGGCTGCTACCCTGGGCATGAATCCCCGTTTCGTGGCTCCCTTGGAACTCCACTATCCTTCCCGGACGGAAGCCGTTTCGCTGGCCAACCCGGCCGCCTCCCTGCGCGGGCAGAAAGTGCTCCTGTCCGGCGTCTTTTCCGTGAGCGCCGATATGGACTCCAAACTTTTGCTGGTACCTATCGGCACTGTTAGGGAACTTTTGGAATACCCCGAGGAAGTTTCGTATTTGGAAATCAAGACGACACCTGGGAAAACCCGCGCCGTGCAAGAGGACTTAACCCGGCGCCTGGGACCCTCTTTCCGCGTTTTGGACCGCTATCAGCAGGAGGAATCCGTCTATAAGATGATGCGCTATGAGAAACTGGCCATCTACCTGATTCTCATCTTTATCGTGCTCATCATCGCCTTTAACATCTACAGTTCCCTCCAGATGCTGGTCATTGAGAAATCGGCCGACCGGGGCACCCTGCGCAGCCTGGGAGCACCCGCTTCCCTGCTCCGGCGCATCTTCCTCCTGGAAGGCTGGCTCATCTCCCTGCTGGGCATGGTTATCGGCCTGATATTGGGAGTGGCGCTTGTGCTGGTGCAACAACGCTTCGGCCTGGTGCCCATGCCGGGAAACTTTATGGTGAGCGCTTATCCGGTGGTGCTTAAGGTCTCCGACCTCCTTTGGACGGTGGCGGGCGTAGCCGGCATCGGCTATCTTATGGCCTGGATTCCCACTCACAGATTATAAAAATTTGGTCATTTCAAACGAAATGACTATTTTTATCCGTATTAAACACCTGAACCTCATGACACAAGAGATGATGCAGACCATCGACAGCATCCAGGTTAGCCTGAATGCCGGTGGCATGAACACCATTAACATTGTCCTCGCCTTTGTGATGTACGGCGTGGCGCTGGGCATCAAGCCGGCCATTTTTGTAGAAGTGTTCAAGAAGCCCAAGTCCGTGCTGCTGGGCATGTTATGCCAGTTGGTGCTGCTGCCGGCCCTCACCTGCGGGCTGGCCATTCTGCTCACCGGTTGGATTTCCCCCATGATGGGTCTGGGCATGATCTTGGTGGCCGCCTGCCCGGGTGGCAACATCTCCAATTTCATGAGCTCCCTGGCCAAGGCCAACATTGAGCTTTCCGTCAGCCTCACGGCCATTTCCACGGCCATGGCGGTCCTGCTCACCCCCTTTAACTTCTGGCTCTGGGGGTCCCTCTACCTGCATTCTGCCGCCGTATCGGCCGAAATCCCCACGCTGGTAATTCCCCTTTGGGATGTATTCAAGACCATCTTCATCCTGCTGGGTATTCCGCTGGTGCTGGGCATCCTCACCAGCCATTATCTCCCCAAGATGGCCGCGGCCTTGAAAAAGCCTTTGCAGTGGCTTTCCATCGTGATTTTCATCGCCATGGTGATCCTGTCCTTCAGCAGCAACCTGGACGCTTTCCTCAAGTGTGTCAAGTACATCTTCCTGGTGGTGCTCCTCCATAACCTGCTGGCCCTGAGCATCGGCTTCACAACGGCCACCGTGGCCAAACTCCCCTTCCGTGACCGCCGCACCCTCACCATCGAAACCGGTATCCAGAACAGCGGCCTGGGTCTGGCCCTTATGCTGGGCACCAGCCTCTTCGCCAACTTCCCACCCCACGGCGGCATGCTGGTCATCACCGCCTGGTGGGGCATCTGGCACATCATTTCGGGTCTCACCGTAGCCACCATCTTCAACCGCAGCAAACGGAGCGATGTCTAATATCTGGGAACCAGGAAAGGGGTATTGCCTCTTACGGCATTACGTAGACGTCTGTACACGCGCCAGTTACTGCCAACTGAAAATAGAAGGGAGCCTGCCGGAAAACGGATCGGCCGTACTCATTGCGCCCAATCATACCAATACCCTCATGGACGCGCTGATCGTGCTGCTTATGAGGAACAATGGCATCGTCTTCGGAGCCCGGGCCGATATTTTCCGTAAGCCCCTGGCCGCCAAAATCCTGCGCTTCCTGAAGATCCTTCCCATGGCCCGCGAAAGGGATGGAAACGGGACCATCCGGGAAAGCATGTATGCCTTCGACCTGATTGACGACACCATCTCCCAAGGAGTACCTTACTGCATGTTTCCGGAAGGCCGGCACCGCACGGAACGCGTGCTCCTGCCCCTCCAGAAAGGCATTGGCCGCATCGCCTTCCGCAGTGCACGGCAGCGCCCTACCATCGTGATTCCCACCGGGATCAACTACAGCGACTTTTTCCACTACCGCGGCCGCTGCCTGCTGCGTATTGGGAAGCCTCTGGATGTGAACGCCTTCCTGGAAAGCCACAGCGAACTGTCGGAAGCCGAACTTCACCAGTTATTCCGCGAACAACTGAGTGCCCAAATCCAGGCGCTGGTGAATCCCGATCCTCTTCCTGCCCCGTCCGCCTGGCGCTGGCTGCTGCTGCCCCTATGGCCCGTGGCTGCCCTGCTGAGCCTCCCCCACTGGCTCACCGCCGAATTGATTTGTCGGAAAGTAGCCGATAAAGCCTTCTGCAATTCCGTCCGACTTCTGTCCAAGGTGGTACTCACGCCCATTTTCCTGATCATCTGGGCCGTCCTTTTCTTCCTGCTACTGCCCTGGCCGCTGGCCACAATACTAATGATGCTGTACCTTTTCAGCTACAGCATCTTCTACGATATTATTTACAAGGTAAAAGCTTAGGCCTGTTCCCATTGGCTGCGGAGCAGGTTCACCGCATTGGTGAGCGTTGCCGCCCGGTCTTCGGCGCGGCATCCGCATTCGAAGCTCACATAATACGGATACTCCAGTTCCTTAAGGGCACGGAAACCATCTGTGTAATTGTCCACTTCACCATCCTCGCCGGGCATTACCCGGTTTCCGCGACTGGCAATGTGAACGTGCCGCAGGTACGAACCCGCAGCCATGAAGGCGGCATAGTCGGAGGTCTCTTCCTGCATGTGCCAGAAGTCGCCCATGCACTTGACACCTTCGCTTTGGGCATCCCGGCAGATAGCAGCAGCATCGCTCACCAGACGCAAATAGAAGGCTTCCTTGCGGTTAAGCGGCTCCAGAATGACCGTAGTGCCACAGCTGAGGGCAAATTCACCCAATTCATGCAGCTGCTCGCAGAGATATTCGCGCGTCTCAAGGGTATGCGGCAAGGCCGGTGTTTGCCAGTTGAACACGGGCACCATGATGACGCCGGTGGAACCGAGTTCGCCTGCTGCACGCACAATCTCACGCATGGAGGTGTCGAAAGACGCTTTCACCGCAGGATCCTCGGCCAGCATGAATCCGTCGAAACCTGCACAGATGGCCGATACCTGGATGTTCCGGCCTACCAGCGCACTGCGGATTTCCTGCACGCGACCGGCCAGGCCCCGTCCGCCGGGTTCAAAACCGGTAATCCCCAGTTCTTCCATGAAGTCCAGCTTCTCCGCCAAACTTTCTCCGGGGGTGATTCCCTCCTGGAAGGAGAGACGCAGCGGGGTGGAAGACTTTTTCTCCGGCGAAGCGCAGGAGACAAGGCTGCCGGGAGCCACCGCAAGGGCAGCGGCTCCGGCCAGCGTAGTTCTCAAGAAGGTTTTCCTATCCATAGGCAGGCTTTATTTAGCCGTTCCCGGGACCGGGACGGTATAGGCACTCATATCCACATTAGCCAGTTCCGGCTTCTCCGGCACCCAATCCTGATCGGCGGCGCTCATCTGGTCCCACTCCACGGTGGAACCGGTGTAGGCGGCCTCACGGCCCATGATGCCGGCAAGCGTGGATAGGGCTGTTTCGGCAGCCTCCACGTGGGCCTCGCCCTTGCGGATGTGATTCACCCAGTCTACGTGCTCCAGAACATAAGGATTGTGCTGGGCGAATTCCTTTTCGGCCGCTTCGTCGTCGTATTTCCAGATGAGATTACCCTTTAGGTCGTAGATCTCACCATTGGAATGCCAGACACCTTTGGTACCCTGAACATGCTCGCTGATATTGTTGGAGCAGCCGTCTATCTGGCGGCACATACTGTGCAGATGGACGCCGTTCTCGAATTCGAAGTCCACGCTGAAGTTGTCGTACTGGTCGCCGGTGATGCGGCGCTGGCGGCTGCCGAAAGCCGTGGCCTTGAGGGGATGCTTTCCCGTCATCCAGGTGAACACATCGATGTTATGGACGTGCTGCTCTACGATATGGTCGCCGGAGAGCCACTTCCAGTTCACCCAGTCGCGGATCATCCACTCCATGTCGGACCAGCCCTTCTGGCGTTCGCGATACCAGAGCATGCCCTGGTTCCAATAAACGTTTCCGCCCGTGATTTCACCGATAATGCCTTCCTGGATAAGCTTAAAGGCGGCCACATAGGAACGTTCGTGGTGACGCTGGGTACCGGTGACCACGCTCAGGCCCTTGGCTTCGGCCTGCTTGGCGGTGGCCATCACGGTGCGGTAGCCCTTGGCATCCACGCAAACCGGTTTCTCCAGGAAAGAGTGCACGCCCTTGGAAGTGGCATACTGGAAATGGATGGGACGGAAAGCCGGCGGCGTGGCCACGATGACCATATCCACGCCGGAGTCAATCACCTTCTGATAGGCGTCAAAGCCAACAAAGCAGTTATCCAAAGGAACTTCCTGACCATGGTCGCGGGCAATGTTCTCGCGGGTGGACTTGAGGCGGTCTTCGAAGACATCGCCCAGCGCGGTGATGGTGATACCGTCGGCGGCCTTCAAAAGGTCCTTCACTGCTCCGTTGCCGCGTCCGCCGCAGCCGATGAGACCGGCCTTGAGGGGACGGCCGTCGATGGCCTTGTCCGGCAGTTCCGGCACATAATACGTGCCCTTTTCGCGCAGGGGAACCTGCTTGCTGCTACCGGCATTGCCGCTGCAGGAGGTGGTAATGAGTCCACTGCCGCCCAAAAGGCCGGCGGCACCTACCACAGCTCCTGAGCTGATGAGGAATTTTCTTCTGCTGATTTTGTTAGCCATATCAAAGTGTGTTTTGGTTTATTCGTTTTCCAGATTGTCCGGTACTTCGCACACCACGCGGAAGCCGATGCCTTTAATGTCGGAGTACCACCAGATGCTCTTGGGGTTCTGGGGGTCTGTCCGCAACCACTCGTCGTGGTGGGTATGACTGCGGGCGGCACACCGCACCTCCCCGGCATTATCGGCGTAGGAACCGCCGCGAACTACGTATTCGCTACCCGAAGCAGGGCCTTTCGGGTCCAGCGCCCCGTCGGGGATCTGCTCATATGCATTTTCTGCATAAAAGTCCGAACAGTATTCCATCACGTTTCCCAGCATATTTTTCAGACCCAGGGGATTGGCTTTCACCTGACTGGGCTCCTGGGTACGTGCCGGCGAATTGCCGCTGTAAATCACATAGCTGGCAATGCGCGTGGTATCGGCCTTAAACAAGCGGCGCAGGCCCTTGGGGTCGAAGCGCTTGGGGTCGCCCTCGAAGAAATACGGGGTTTCCGTACCGCCGCGGGCCGCATACTCCCATTCCGCTTCCGTAGGGAGCCGATAGGTTTTGCCCGTCTTGAGCGAGAGCCACTGGCAGAAGGTTTCGGCGGCATAGTGGGTCATGGTGATGGCAGGCCGATTTCCCATGCCCCAGCCTTGGTCGGGGAAGCCGAAAGGCGGCGTGGGACCGCTTACGGCGTCAATGTCGGGCCGGCTGTTGGCCTCATAGATGACGGACGGGGGCGTACGGCCTTCCGACATGGTTTCGTTGTAGAAGCTCCAGAACTGCTGCCAGGTGATCTCGGTTTCGGCCATAAAGAAGCGCGAGATGCGGACGCGCTTCTGCGGACCTTCGTCGGCGTGGCGCCGGGGCTCCTTCTGGGGGCTTCCCAGCAGGAACTCGCCACCCGGAACGGCCACCATGCGGATGGCGGCGTTGGTGCCCGGAACGGTTTCCGTGAAGGATTCGAAACGGGTAACCGTGGCGGGGGCTTCATAGATTTCTCCGGAACCGGTGTCCATGGTGCCCTGCAGTTTCTGATGGGTGTAACCCGGGATATAATGGCCCGCATTGAGGTGACAGCTTACGCAGTTGAGCTGAAGCTTTTCCGCGTTTTCCTCATAATGCAGATGGGCGGCGATGCCGTCGTCGGAGATGCCTTCCGGATACAGGTTCTGGTGGCATTTCAAGCAGGATTCGTTATACACGATGTGCGGAGCATAGTCCTGCGTACGCTTGGCCGCCCAGTCTATCTGATCCTTGTCCTTGAAAGTCTTGGCCCACATGTCCTTGGCGCCCATCTTGAGCTTGATCCTGTAATAGCGGTTGATACCTGCATCCTTAGGCGGCAGGTGGCAGGCAGCACAATCCGTGACCGTCCCGCTGCCGTTGAGGTAATGCGGCGACTGTTTCCACAGTCTGTCGGCCTCTTCGTGGGAATGGCAGCTGGTACAGTAGTCGTTGGAGGAAGTACGGGTATCCACCGTTATCAGGGTCATCGCCAACACGATGCCCAGCACGAAAACACCTAAAACGATGCTCCAGATGATACCCTTGACTTTCATACCGCTTTTTAATCTTTCAAACTTACAAAAAAAATGAGACTGTCGCAAGAGACAGCCTCATTTTCTCTGTTAGAAAGCGAAGAACTACAGCTTGG
>CAMYWP010000079.1 GCA_947302825.1 uncultured Bacteroidales bacterium | reverse complement strand
TGTAGGTGTTGAATACACCCAGGCTCAGGGCTTCCTCGTCTTCGAAACCCGTCCAGACCTGCTGGCCTTTCTCTCCGTGGATGATGGCGGTACCGGTGTCCTGGCAGAGGGAAGCACGCCCTTGACAGAAGTTTCGGCGTTACGAAGGAACTGCAGGGCAACATATTTGTCGTTGTCGGATGCCTCAGGGTCGCTGAGAATCTTGGCCACCTGCAGGTTGTGGGCACGGCGCAGCATGAACTGGCAGTCGTGGAAAGACTGCTGGGCCACCAGCGTGAGGGCCTCGGGGCTCACTTTGAGCATCTTGTGGCCTTCGAACTCTCCGGTGGAAACGAGTTTCTCGGAGCCGGGAATCTTGTAGTATTCAGTGGTATCCTTACCTAACTGAAACATGGGAGCGTATTTGAATTCTGCCATAATTAGAATTTCTGTTGTCTACAAATATAGCGTTTTTTTATGGAATTTAGTACCTTTGCGTATATGAGCATTGTTTTTAAGCCCCTGTATCCCCATCAGGGGAATATTTATGACCTGCCGGGCTTTCGGCCGGCGTTTGTTAATGCCGCCTATCTCAAGGAGTTGGGCGTGCAGGCGGAGCCATCGGCCCAAACGCTGGAGGGGTTGGAAAGGGGTTCGGAACTCCTGGCCCTCCGGCTGCAGAACCGGAACCTGATTCCGCAGCAGCACTATTATCTGGATGTGATTGACCCGGACACGGAAACGCCGGAGATTCATAATTATACAGGCCGATGCCCCACGCTCACCTACGAAATCAACCCCGTGAAGGGCTGTACGGTGGGCTGCCTGTACTGTCTGGTGACGGATGGGGTACACGAGCAGCGCCTGATGGCTCACGAGAATTACCACCTGTATGTGCGGCGGCTTCTGGAGCAGATGAACGGCCCGGGCAGTCCCAACCGGAACCACTATTATTATTTTTCTCCCAAGACGGAGGCTTTCCAGGAAGCCACCCTGTACACGGGCATCGCCCACCGGATCCTGCGGGAGTTCGCAGAGCATTTCCGCCGTTGTCCGGACTCCAATGCCCGGCTTTTCATCGCCTCCAAGGCCGGAGCGAAGCATCTGGAATGCAAAGACCAGGGGGAGAGCATCCTGGACCTGTTCCGGGAACTCCGGGACAAAATGCAGTATAATATCAGCGTGTCCATCATGCCCACACCGCTGCGGGACATTCTGGAGCCTTATGCCGCGCCCATCGAGGAAAGGATCAAGGCCGTCCAGTTGTGCCGGGAGCAGGGCATTCCGGCCAATTCTGCCCTGGTACAACCCATTTTCACGCCCTGTCTCACGGATGCGGAAATCCGCCGTTTCTTCGATGCCCTGCATCAGGCCGGTATCGTGAACTACAAGCCGGAATTCCTCACGGTGAATATGGAGAACCTGGCACTGCTGGGCCAGTATCTGGGCCATTTTGACAAAGAACTGGAACGAGCCCTCTACGACGACTACCTGATGCCTTCCAACGCCACCCACCGGAAACAGCGCGGTCGCACGGCCCCGGACCGCTCCCGCAGCCAGGAATGCCTTAAGAAGATGATGGCCTACACCGATACTCTGGGGATGAGCACCAGTATCTGCTACTGGGTGCGTCAGCAGCTGGGCATTTCCGAGGACCTGATTCCCCTGGTGAACCGCAACGGCTTCCAGTGCCTGGGTTACCAGCGCCGCCTTTTCAAAGAGCCGTAGGCAATGTACAGCGATTTATCGGCCTATTACCTTCGCTGGTACCATACCCGGCCCGTGGGCATCTGCAGTGCCCGCAGGGACGAATTGCGCCGCCTGCACCGGGTGTTATACCGTTGTATTGAGCAGCTGGTGCATCATTACGGCGATTATGTGCAGGATTGGGGCTTTTCGGACAAGGAGTGGGAGCTTTTGGAGCGCCAGAGCGCCTATCCTTTCCGGGCGGGCACTTATCGGCCCGATTACATCCTGTCCCGGGATGGAAACTTGCTGCTGTGCGAAATCACTTCCCGTTTCTTTGCGCACGGCATTTTCATGGGCTGGTTCGGCTACCAAGCCGGCCGGAACTTCTGCGCCCGTTTTCCGGACGCTGGCGTGGAATTCCGCTTCCCGGAACTGATGGCCTGCATACGCTCTTTGGCCGATGGGAAACGGAAACTCTATGTCCTGAAAAGCGCCGACCGCAGCGGCGAAATCCGCCTGTACCGTCGATTCTACGAGGTTATGGGCCTGCAGTCCGAAGAAATTGAGACCCCTGAGGTTGAGGCGCGCCGCAAGGACTGGTCCCGGCCGGATGCCCTGGCGGTGAATGCCCTGAACCAGCGGGATCTTTTGAGTTTTTCCATGGATACCCTGGAGGCCATGATGGACTGCAGGATGGTGAGCGAACTCCGCAATACCTTCCTCATCCATGACAAACGCTTCCTGGCCCTGTGGCTGGATCCCCGTTTCACCGGTGCCTGCCTGGAGGCCGATGATGCCGCCTTCCTGGCCGCCCATACCATTCCCACCTATCTGGAAATGCCGGCCGATGCCTATGAAAACAAGGACGCCTATATCCTGAAACCTTATCGGCTGGGAAAAAGCGAAGGCGTGATAGCCGGACCGCTGGTGAGCCGGGACGATTGGCAGCGTCGGCTGGACCAGGGGGTGGAGGGCTGCCTGTTCCAACCGTTCATTCCCCAGCGCAGCTTTCCCACCGTTTGGGAGGGAACACCTTTCCAGGATTATCTCTGCGGCATGATGCTCTGCGTGGATGACCAATACTTCGATTCAGGCTATTTCCGCTGTTCCAGCCTGCCGGTAACCAACCAGGGCGATGACAGGAAGGCCTTTGTGCTCCATACGGACGATCCCGTGCTCCTTTCCCAATGTGACCGGCTATGATTCTGTCCGCTAACCAGCCTTACTTCCTGCCCTATTTCCCTTATTGGCAGCTGATCCACGCCGCCGACCACTTTCTGGTGGCCGATGATTACAGCTACATCCGGCACGGATGGATCCATCGGAACAAGATTAACATGAATGGGCAGGAGGTCTTTTTCAAGCTGGAACTGCAGAATAAAAGCAGTTTTAAGCTCATCAGTGATACTTTTCTGATGCCCATAGCTGTTTCGGACAAGCTCCGTACGGTGGAAGGCGCCTACCATAAAGCCCCTTTTTTCCAGGAAGGCTACGCCTTGATGGAAAGGATTTTCGCCTGTCCGGAGCAGAACCTGTCGCTGTTTCTCACTGCTTCCATCCGGGAGGTGTGCGCCTATCTGGGCATAGACACGCCCATCGGCTTTACATCCCAACTGGAAGGGAATGCCCTGCTGAAAAGGGAAGCCCGCATCTACGATTTCTGCCACCGGATGGGGGCCGACCATTATATCAATGCTATCGGCGGGCAGCAGCTCTATAGCTTTGAGGAATTCCGGAGCCAGGGCATCCGGCTCAGTTTCATCAACAGCCAGGCGGCCGATGCCGGTACGCTGTCCGTGCTGGACGCCATTATGAACCATTCCCGCGACGCCCTGCACGCGATGCTGGACCAATATACCCTGATCGATGGATGAGCCTGTAGTAAGCGTCATTTGCCTGGCCTACAACCACGCACCTTATATCCGGGATGCCCTGGAGGGCTTTGTGCGCCAGGAAACCACCTTCCCGGTGGAAGTAATCGTGCACGACGACGCTTCCACAGATGGGACGGCCGATATCATCCGCGACTATTCCGCCCGCTTCCCGCACTTGTTTCGGCCCATTTATCAAAAAGAAAATCAGTATTCCAAGGGCCTGAGCATTGTTCCCACTTATTGTTTCCCGCTGGTCCGGGGCCGATATGTGGCCCTTTGCGAGGGGGACGACTACTGGACCGATCCTCTGAAGCTGCAGTTGCAGGTAGAGGCGATGGAAAAGCATCCGGAGGCCGATCTCAGCGCCCATTGCGCCCGGATTGTCCAGGACGGTGTCACCCGGGGATTCATGGCACCCAGCCTGCGGGACGGGGTGATTCCGGCCACCCAAGTGGTGGAGGGACTGCATCTGGCCACGGCCTCTCTCCTGTGCAGGAGGGAGAATTACCTCACTATGACCCCCATGCGCGAGGTAAGGATGATCGACCTTGCCCTGCAGTTGCAGGGCGCCCGCCGCGGCGGGCTGGTGTATCTGTCCCGCTGTATGTCGGTGTATCGGCAGCAGACTCCCGGTTCCTGGTCGGCTTCTCATAGGGGACTTCGGCGGGTGGAGGACCGGAAAAAGGAAAGGGAAATGGTGGAGGCTTATGATGCCTGGACGGCAGGGGAGCATCATCGTGCCGTGCGCTGGCGCCTGGCCAAACTGGACACCAGCGACTTCATTACCCAGCACCGTTATCTGAAATTATTGTCGCCCCGTTATCTGCCTTATTCGCTTCGCCGGCTGGGGAGGACCCTGCTCCGCCTTTTCAGAAACAATTATTGTAGGATCCGATGGAAGAATTGTTCGTAACCCGCACCTCGATGCCCTCCTACGAGGAGTACTGCGAGGCTATCCGCCCGCTGTGGGACAGCCATATCCTCACCAACATGGGGCCCTTGCACCAGCAGTTGCAAGAGCGCCTGGAAGGCTATCTGGAAGGGCCGATTACTTTGTTTGCCAACGGGCATCTGGCATTGGAATCCATCTTGGAAGCCCTTCAGCTGCCCCGGGGCAGTGAGGTGATTACCAGTCCTTTCACCTTCGTCTCCACCACTCACGCCTTGGTCCGGAAGGGGCTCGTCCCGGTTTTCTG
This sequence comes from uncultured Bacteroidales bacterium, assembly GCA_947302825.1. Taxonomy (GTDB): domain Bacteria; phylum Bacteroidota; class Bacteroidia; order Bacteroidales; family UBA932; genus Cryptobacteroides. The sequence continues at coordinate 3,398 of CAMYWP010000079.1, read as the reverse complement.
CGATGTCCTGGAGGCCGATGGCACCCTGGATCCTGCCGGTGTGGAAGCCCTGATTACGGAGCATACATCGGCCATCCTGCCCGTGCACGTATATGGGCATCCCTGCCAGGTGGAGGCGCTGGAAGCCCTGGCCCGGAAGCATGGTTTACCTCTTATATATGATGCGGCCCATGCCTTTGGCGTGCGCTACAACGGCGTTCCGCTGGTCCGTTACGGCGATGCCTCCATCCTGAGCTTCCACGCCACCAAGGTGTTTTCCACCATTGAAGGCGGTGCCGTCTGTTTTGCCGATGAGCGTCTCCGGCAGCCGCTGGAAGATTTGACCAACTTCGGCATCCGCGATGCCGAACACTGCGAAAGGGTAGGGGGGAATGCCAAACTGAACGAGTTTCAGGCCGCGATGGGTCTATGTAACCTGCGCCATTTCTCCGCGGAGGTGGCGCTGCGCCGGGCCGCTTTCGAGGAGTATCTGGCCTGCCTGCCCCCGTCGGTCCGCATCCTTCGGCCCCGGGAGGGAACGGAAGGGAATTACGCCTATTGTCCTGTGGTGCTGGACAGCCGGGCCGCCCGGGACCGCGCCTTTGCCGCCCTGGAGGCACAGGGCATCCATCCCAGGAAGTATTTCTACCCCCTCACCAGCCAGGTTGGCTGCTATATCGGCCGGTTCCGCGGGCATACGCCTGTGGCTGCTTCGCTGTCCAGCCGCATCCTCACCCTCCCGCTTTTTCCCGGCCTTCCCCCCGGAATCCCCGAAAAAATAGCTTCCATCCTGGCAGCTAATTAATTATCCTCCAGCATTTTACAGAAAGTAATCGTTCGTTTTTTGAACGATTACTTTTCATAATATGTTGATAATCAGCGAATTAGTTGCCAGGCATAAATATTTTTGAAAATTTTAGTACTATGTGTTGCAAAGTACCAAAAAATATTTATATCTTTGCATCAACAAATATTTTGAAAAATGAAAAAGGTAATCAATGTCTCGCTGGGCGGACGGAACTTCACGCTCAATGAAGATGCTTACAACAGGCTTCGGACGTATCTGGATCACTTCAAGACCAAACTCACCGTTCCTGAATATCAGAAAGGGGAGGTGATGGAGGAGATTGAAGGCCGAATCGCAGAACTCTTCTTCCAGGAAATAGGGGGCGACAGCTCCCGCGTGGTAACGCAGGAAATGGTGGAGAAGGTGGCATCGGCCCTGGGTATGCCGGATGGATCGGCCGAAAATGGCGGCACCGCCAACACGGCTTTTACATCAGACCAGCCCCGGCGCCTGTACCGCGATATAGACAACCAGAGGGTAGCCGGCGTGTGCTCCGGCCTGGCCCTTTACTTCAATTTGGACGTCACCCTCATCCGCATCCTTATGCTGGTAGCGCTTATCTGCGGAAGTGCCGGATTCTGGATCTATATCATCCTCTGGATCGCCGTTCCCAAGGCCGATACCCCGGCCAAGAAGTGCGAAATGCGCGGCATCCCTCCCACCGCGGAGAACATGTCCCGTTTTGCCCGTACAACCTATAATAAGTAATCGGCCATGGAAAACATTAATGAAAATGTACGCTCGCAGATGCGGAAAGGGGTGTTGGAATACTGCATCCTGTGCATCCTGAGCCAGAAAGAGGCCTATGCCTCCAGCATTCTGGAAGAGTTGAAAGCGGCCAACATGATTGTGGTGGAAGGTACGCTGTATCCGCTGCTGATCCGTCAGAAGAACCAGGGTCTGCTTACCTACCGCTGGGAAGAATCCACCCAGGGCCCGCCCCGGAAATACTATGTAATCACCGACAAAGGTCGCGAACAGTTGGCCGAAATGGATGCAGCCTGGAACGAAATGGTGCAAAGTATTGCCACCTTAAAACAGCAATAAGCTATGAAAGAGACTATTTGAGTTTGGGCGGATATGCCTTTACTTTTGAAAAAGACGCGGCCGATGTGTTGGAAGGCTATCTGAAAACCTTGGAAACGCATTACCTGAAGCAGGAAGGAGGCAAGGAGATTATGGAAGGCATCGAGGAGCGCATGGCGGAACTGCTGCAGGAGAAGACCGAGCGCGGAACCGTGGTGACTCTCTCCGGCGTACAGGCTGTCATTGACATCCTGGGCAAGCCGGAGCGCATCGAGGCCGATGACCCCGAGCCGGAAACGGCCGAAAGACCGGTAAAGCGACTATACAGGGACTTGAGCGATAAGCGCCTGGGCGGCGTCTGCAGCGGTCTGGCCCAATACTTCGGCATCGAGACTGCCTGGCTGCGGATCGGCTTCGCCATCGTGGCGGCCGTAACCTTCTTCTCCGGCGCCCATCATGGCGTGTGGAGCCTCACCGTTCCCTTCGTGTACTGCCTTCTGTGGATTGCCATGCCCGCCGCCCGCACGGCGCAGGAGCGCTGGGCCATGAAAGGGGATCCCTCTACGGCCGATGACATCCGCCGCAACGTCCAAAGTGGCATCCACGAGATGGGGAACACGGCCCGCGAGGCGGTCCATTCCGACTTCTTCCAGCGCTTTGGCAAATGGATTCTGGTGCTGGTGGGAATTGTCCTGCTCATCGTGGGTTCCTCCGGCCTGGCTTCGGTATCCGTCCTTTCGCTGAAAGGTGAGGACCTGTTTGGCGTGCAGATGAACCAATGGCTGGACCAACTGGCCGCAGAAGCTCCGGTCCTCTACGACCTTCTGTCCACGCCGTGGGTAGTGGCCCTGGCGGCCCTGGCCGTCATCCTGCCCTTCGTGGCCATCTTATACGGCGGCATCATGCTCATCTTCGGCTTCAAAACGCCCTCCTGGCGTCCCGGCCTGGTAATGTTCGTCCTCTGGCTCATCGACATCATCGTCCTGTTGGTGCTTCTGATAGCCGGCGCAGCATCGGCCGATATGTTGCATTTCGTTTAACTGTTAGGTTTTAATAGATAAGTTGTTAGTTAAACAAAGAAGCCCCGTTCATGTGACGTGAACGGGGCTTCGACTTTATGGATCTGTTCTACTTGATGAATTCGTGGGAGGCGGTCATGGCCTTGGGATCCAGGGCTTCGTCCAGTTTCTCCTTGGTCATGAGGCCGTGCTCCAGCACAAGGTCGTACACGCTGCCGCCGGTTTCCAGGGCTTCCTTGGCCACCTTGGTGGAGGCTTTGTAGCCGATGTACGGGTTCAGGGCGGTCACGATGCCGATGGAGTTCTTCACCATCTTGTAGCAGTGGTCGGCGTTCACGGTGATGCCGTCGATGCAGAGGGTGCGGAGGGTGTTCATCACGTTGATGAGCCAGGTCTGGCTTTCCAGGATGCATTCCACGATGACAGGTTCCATCACGTTGAGCTGCAGCTGGCCGGCCTCGGCGGCGAAGGTGACGGCGGTGTCGTTGCCGATGACCTTGAAGCACACCTGGTTCGTGACCTCGGGG
>CAMYWP010000078.1 GCA_947302825.1 uncultured Bacteroidales bacterium | reverse complement strand
AAATACGCAATGATACCGCGGAAGGAATTGAAGACGGAGTCGAAGATGAGCGCCTGCAGCGGGGCCGAAGGATCGCCTTTCGGGGCCGGCACCTTATCTACGATAGCATCCAGCACCTCCTGCACGCCCTGGCCGGTTCGGGCCGATACCCGCAGCACCTCCTCCGGGTCGCAGCCCAGGAGGTCGCACACCTGGTCCTGCACCACCTCCGGCTGGGCGCTGTCCATGTCGATCTTATTGAGCACCGGAATGATCTCCAGCCCGTGGTCGATAGCCTGGTACAGGTTGGAAATGGTCTGGGCCTGAATACCTTGCGAAGCATCTACCACCAGTAATGCGCCCTCGCAGGAAGCAATGGAGCGGGACACTTCATACGAAAAGTCCACGTGTCCGGGCGTATCGATCAGATTGAGCCGATAGGTTTCCCCGCCCCGCTTGTAATCCATCTGGATAGCGTGGCTCTTGATGGTGATGCCCTTCTCCCGTTCCAGGTCCATGTCGTCCAGCACCTGGGCCGCCATCTCCCGCTCACTCAGAGTCTGGGTGAGTTCCAGCAGACGGTCGGCCAGGGTGGATTTCCCGTGGTCTATATGCGCGATGATGCAAAAGTTGCGGATATTCTTCATAGCTTGCAAAGATAGCGTTTTTTAGTTAACTTTGCTTCATTATGAAAAAAGCACTTTTCACCCTTTGCACCGTCGCGCTCCTGGCGGCTTGCAACACCCAGGCCCCCCTTACCCAGTCCGGCCTGAATCCCAAAGACTTTGAAAGTACCTACAACGGCGCCCCCACCGCCCTGTACACCCTCACCAACACCCATGGCATGGAGGTGTGCATCACCAACTTCGGCGGCCGCATCGTGTCCATCATGGTCCCGGACCGCGAGGGAGACATGCAGGACGTAGTGCTGGGCTTCGATAAAGTGCAGGATTATTTCCCGGAGAACAACCAGACGGACTTCGGCGCCGCCATCGGCCGCTATGCCAACCGTATCAACCAGGGCAAGTTCACGCTGGACGGTGTGGAATACCAGCTGCCGCAGAACAACTTCGGCCACTGCCTGCACGGCGGTCCCACCGGCTGGCAGTACCAGGTTTATGAGGTTTTGGAGGCCGATGGTCAGCAGCTCAAGCTGGGCCTCACCTCCCCCGACGGCGACAATGGCTTCCCCGGCACCGTGAAGGCCACCGTCACCTATACCATCACGGAGGACAACGGCCTGGATATCGCCTACGAAGCCACCACGGACGCTCCCACGGTGATCAACATGACCAACCACGCCTATTTCAACCTGTCCGGGAAGCCGGCCACCCACAGCGTCACCGACGACCTCCTGTGGATCAATGCCACTCACTTCACCCCCGTGGACAGCACCTTCATGACCACCGGCGAAATCCTCCCCGTGGCCGGCACGCCCTTCGATTTCACCACGGCCAAACCTATCGGCCAGGATATTGAGGCCGATTGCCAGCAGGTGCGCAACGGCCGCGGCTACGACCACAACTGGTGCTTGGACACGGAAGGAGCCATCGAAGCCCTGGCGGCCGAACTCTACTGCCCCGAAAGCGGCATCAATATGAAGGTCTTCACCGACGAACCCGGCATCCAGGTGTATGTAGGCAATTTCCTGGACGGCAGCGTGATCGGCAAAAAAGGCGTCGCCTATCCCCGGCGCAGCGCCATCTGCCTGGAAACCCAGCATTATCCGGACTCCCCCAACAAGCCTCAGTGGCCTTCCGTAGTGCTCCGCCCCGGCCAAACCTACACCAGCCATTGCTTCTTCACCTTCAACGCATATTGATTACAACTATATAATTATGGCTAAATCCAACGAAGAACTCCAAATCATTGCCACGCAAGTGCGCAGGGATATCCTCCGCATGGTTTGCATGGCCAAATCCGGCCACCCCGGCGGGTCCATGTCCTCCACGGACATCCTCACCGCACTCTACTTCAACGAGATGCAGCACGATCCCGCCACCTGGCGCCGCGACGGCAAGGGACAGGATATCTTCATCCTGAGCGCCGGGCACATGACCCCGGTCTATTATTCCCTCCTGGCCCGCAACGGATATTTCCCGGTTAGCGAACTGGCCAGTTTCCGCCAGATGGGCACCCGCCTGCAGGGTCACCCTTCCGTCCGCAAGAACCTTCCCGGCATCTTCCAGGCCTCCGGTTCCCTGGGCCAGGGCCTGAGCGCCGCCGCCGGTGCCGCCCTGGGCAAAAAGCTGGACAAGGACAACAACTTGGTCTGGTGCCTCTGCGGCGACGGTGAAAGCGAGGAAGGCCAGATCTGGGAAGCCGGCATGTTCGCCGTGTTCCACAAGCTGGACAACCTCATCGCCATGACGGACTGGAACGGCAAACAGATCGACGGTCCCGTGGAAGAAGTGGCCGGAGAAGGCGACCTGGCCGCCAAATGGGAAGCCTGGGGCTGGCGCGTAATCGTGGCCGATGGTCATGACTTCGACTCCATCCAGCAGGCCTTCGCCCTGGCCAAAGCCGGCAAGGGCAGCGGCGTCCCCACCATGATCCTCTTCAAGAGCGAGATGGGTCACGGCGTAGATTTCATGGCCGGTACCCATAAGTGGCACGGCTCCGTTCCCAAGCCCGAGCAGCTGGAAGACGCCCTCAAACAGTTAGGTGAAACCCCTCTGGGTGATTTTTAACCCCTTTGTCATTCTGAGCGAAGCGAAGAATCTCCAAAAAGAAAAAGAGTATGAAAAACTATATCGACACAGGTAAAAAAGATACCCGCAGCGGTTTCGGCGCCGGCCTGCTCATTGCCGGAAAGGCCGATGAACGCATCGTGGCTTTAACCGCCGACCTCAAAGGCTCCCTGAAGATGGACGCCTTTGCCAAAGAATTCCCGGAGCGTTTCTTCCAGTGCGGCATCGCCGAAGCCAATATGGTGGGCGCCGCCGCCGGTCTGGCCCTCACGGGTAAGATTCCTTTTATCGGCTCCTTCGCCGAATTCGTCACCGGCCGCGTGTACGACCAGATCCGCCAGGAAGTCTCCTACGGCAAAACCAACGTGAAGATCGCCTCTTCCCACGCCGGCATCACCCTGGGCGAAGACGGCGCCACCCACCAGACCATGGAGGACATCGCCCTCATGCGCGCCCTCCCCGAAATGGTGGTCATCAACCCCTGCGATTACAACCAGACCCTGCATGCCACCCTGGCGGCCGCTAAGTACGAAGGTCCCGTGTACCTGCGCTTCGGCCGCCCCGCCGTGCCCAACTTCACCCCGGAAGACGAACCCTTCGTGATCGGCAAGGCCATCGTACTCAATGAGGGCAGCGACGTCACCCTCATCGCCTGCGGCCACACCGTGTGGGAGAGCCTGCTGGCCGCCGAGGCCCTGGAAGCCGAAGGCATCAAGGCCGAGGTCATCAACATGGCCACCATCAAGCCCCTGGACGAGGAAGCCCTCATCAAGAGCGCCAGGAAGACCGGCGCCGTGGTGGTTTCCGAAGAGCACAACCTCTCCGGCGGCCTGGGCGAAGCCGTAGCCGCCGTACTGGCCCGCGAATGCCCCACGCCCATGGTTTTTGTAAACGGTCAGGACAAATTCGGCCAGTCTGGCACGCCTTCTGCATTAATGGCGGCGTACGGCCTGGACGCCCCGCACATTGCGGAGGCCGCGAAAAAGGCCATCGGCAAAAAGTAAATGGAATCCCCCGAGCAGGTATTCAACGGCATCGTAAAAGAGTATTCGGAACGCCTCTATTGGCACGTCCGCCGCATGGTGGGCAGCCACGAGGACGCCGATGACCTGCTCCAGGACATCTTCCTGAAAATCTGGACTGCGCTTCCCTCTTTCCGGGGGGAGGCGCAGCTCTATACATGGGTGTGGCGCATCGCCACCAACGAAAGCCTGAACTGGCTGCGCCGGGAAAAACTGCGCGCCGCCCTGCGCTTTGCATCGGCCGATGACCTGGTGGTCCAGCGCATAGAGGCCGATCCCTATTTCAACGGCACGGCCGCCCAGCGGGAACTGGCCAAGGCCGTGGCCCGGCTGCCGGAAAAACAGCGCCAGGTGTTTGTGATGCGCTGGTGGGACGAACTCTCGTACGAGCAGATATCGGCCATTACCGGCACCAGCGTGGGCGCCCTCAAGGCCTCCTATCATATCGCCCAGGAAAAATTGAAATTAAACCTTTCCGAATCCGAGGTGTCAAAGTAAGCAGTGATGACAAGGAAAAACGACATATCCGTCCCCGAAGGCTACTTCCAGCAATTGGAACAGCGCCTGCAAAGCCTCCCCCAGCGGGAGGTGAAGCCCACGGTGATCCAACGCGTATCGCCCTGGCTGGCCTATGCCGCCAGTCTGGCCGTGCTGGTGGGCCTCGGGAATTTCATTTTCGGCCGGGCTGCAGCCACCGAGGATGACAACACGTGGGATTACGTCTCTTATCTGTCCCAGTCACTGGATCCGGACGGACAGATCGAGCTCGTGGAGACCGCCGATCTCACCGATGATGAAATCCGTAGTTTCCTTATCGCCAGTAACATTTCCGTAGAACAGTTAGCCTTATTAGATTATGAAGAAGATTATTAGTATAGTATGCGCCCTGGTGCTGGTGAGCGTAGTGGCTCTGGCCCAGAACAACGGTAAGAAGGATCCCGAAAAATGGCGGGAGAAAGTTCGCGCCGAACAAGTGGCCATGATCACCTCCGAACTGGATTTGACGGAGGCCGAGGCCCAGGCTTTCTGGCCCGTGTACAATGAGGTGCAGAAGCAGCGCCGCGAAGCTTTCCAGGCCTCCGGAGAGGCTTTCAAAGCCCTGAAGGAAGGCGTAGACGGAGCCGATGTAAGCAAGCTCCTGAACGATTACCTGGATGCCAAGAAGAAGTGCGAAGCCCTGGATGCCGAAGCCCTGAACCGCTACAAAAAGGTGCTTCCCGTACAGAAAGTGGCCAAGTTAGTGATGGCCGAAGAAAAGTTCCGTCACCAGCAGATTGGCAAGCTGGGCGGCAAGGGAAACCGTCCCGGTCCCGGCGAAATGCCCATGGGCCACAGGGCCAACCGTCCGCCTGTGGAAAATTAATCCACCCAAGCACCGTCCTGTAGGGTACAGGTGCGGTCACAAAGAGCAGCCAGACCGGCGTCATGCGTAACGATGACAATGGTCTGGTTCATTTTTTTGCGTAAATCGAAGAAAAGGCGGTGGATTTCCTCTTTGGTGTGGGTGTCCAGGTTGCCTGTGGGTTCGTCGGCAAAAAGGATGGCGGGCCGATTCACCAAGGCCCGGGCGATAGCCACGCGCTGCTGTTCGCCACCGGAAAGTTCCGAGGGTTTGTGGCCGATTCTTTCGGCCAGGCCCACGGCCTGGAGCAGCTCCAGGGCCCTTTTACGGGCCTCTGCCGTGCTTTCCCCGCCGATGAGCGCGGGAATCATCACGTTTTCCAGCGCGGTGAATTCCGGCAGCAGGTGATGGGCCTGGAACACAAAGCCGATACGGCGGTTCCGGAAGGCGGCCAGGGCTTTCTCCCCCAGATGCAGCACATCCGTGCCATCGATCTCCAGCGTACCTTCGTCCGGTCCCAGGAGGGTGCCCAGGATTTGCAGGAGGGTGGACTTCCCGGCGCCGGAAGCGCCCACGATGGCCACCACCTCCCCTTCATCGGCCCAAAAGTCCACGCCTTTTAGCACTTTCAAGGTGCCAAAGGACTTGACGATATGCCGGGACGACAGGATCATAGGTTTGCAAAGATACAAATTTTGACGTATATTTACACATTGTATTCGGGGTGTGGCGCAGTTGGCTAGCGCATCTGCTTTGGGAGCAGAGGGTCGTGTGTTCGAGTCACATCACCCCGACGTATGTACTTATTAGGATATGATATTGGCAGTTCATCGGTGAAGGCTTCACTGGTGGATGCAGAAAGCGGAAAATGCCTTGCATCGGCCTTCCATCCCGAAACGGAAGCGCCCATTATCTCCAAGAAGTCAGGTTGGGCCGAACAAGACCCCTCCATGTGGCTGGGTTATTTGCGTCAGGCCACGGCCGATGTCCTGGCCCAGGCCAAGGAGCAGGGACTGAGCCCCAAAGACATTAAAGCCATCGGCATATCCTACCAGATGCACGGCTTGGTGTGCGTGGACAAAAACTTGAACGTGCTGCGTCCGGCCATTATCTGGTGCGATTCCCGCGCAGTCCCTTACGGCCAAAAGGCTTTCGAGGCGCTGGGAGAAGAGTATTGTCTCCCCCATCTGCTGAACTCGCCCGGCAATTTTACGGCAGCCAAACTGGCCTGGGTGAAAGAACATGAGCCGGAGGTGTATAAACGCATCTGGAAGGTGATGCTCCCCGGCGATTTCATCGCCATGCGCCTTACCGGTGTCACCTGCACCACGATTGGCGGCTTGTCGGAGGGTATTTTCTGGGACTTCCTTAACCATCGGCCTTCCACGGAGCTGCTGGAGTATTTCGACTTCGATCCCACACTGTTGCCGCAGGTAAAACCTACTTTCGGCGTGCAGGGGACCCTCACCCGGGAGGCGGCGGAAGCCCTGGGCCTGCCGGAAGGCATCCCGGTTACCTACCGCGCCGGCGACCAGCCCAACAACGCCCTCAGCCTCAACGTATTCAATCCCGGCGAGATTGCCTCCACGGCCGGTACTTCCGGCGTGGTATACGGCGTTATCGGCCAGGTGAATTATGATCCGCTGTCCCGCGTGAACAGCTTTGCGCACGTGAACCATACGGCCAAAGACCCCCGTCTGGGCGTGCTGCTGTGCATCAACGGCACCGGCATCCTGAACTCCTGGATGCGCCGCGTGGTCGCCCCCGAAGGCATCTCCTACGCTCAGATGAACGAGCTTGCGGCCGGTGTGCCCATAGGCAGCGACGGTGTGTCCATCCTGCCCTTCGGCAACGGTGCCGAGCGTATGCTGCAGAACGAAGAAAAGGGCTGCAGCGTGCACGGCGTCAACTTCAACCGTCACGGCAAGGCCCACCTGCTGCGCGCTGCGCAGGAAGGTATCGCGTTCTCGTTCCAGTACGGCATCGAGATCATGGAGCAGATGGGTCTGAAGGTAGATAAGATCCACGCCGGAAAGGCCAACATGTTCCTTTCCGAAATCTTCCGCGAAACCCTTTCCGGCGTTTCCGGAGCAACTATCGAACTGTACGATACCGACGGATCCGTGGGCGCGGCCAAGGCTGCGGGCATAGGCGCCGGCATCTACAGCGGCCGCGACGAGGCCTTCTCCACCCTGGAGAGGCTGGCGGTCATAGCCCCGGCTCATCGTGATGAGTACCGCGAGGCATACGAAAGATGGAAAACAATCAACAATAAATAATCAAAACTATGGCAAAAGAGTACTTCCCTACAATCGGCAAGATTCCCTTCGAGGGAATCGATAGCAAGAATCCCCTGGCCTTCCATTACTATGACGCAAACCGCGTGGTGATGGGCAAGCCCATGAAGGATTGGCTCAAATTCGCAATGGCCTGGTGGCACACCCTCGGACAGGCATCCGGCGACCCGTTCGGCGGCCAGACCCGTTCCTACGAGTGGGACAAGGGCGAGTGCCCCTACTGCCGCGCCCGTCAGAAGGCTGACGCCGGTTTCGAGATCATGCAGAAGCTCGGCATCGGCTACTACTGCTTCCACGACATCGACCTGGTCGAGGACACCGAGGACATCGCCGAGTACGAGGCCCGCATGAAGGACATCACCGACTACCTCGTGGAGAAGCAGAAGGAGACCGGCATCAAGAACCTCTGGGGCACGGCCAACGTGTTCGGCAACAAGCGCTACATGAACGGCGCCGCCACGAACCCGCAGTTCGACATCGTCGCCCGCGCGGCCCTGCAGATCAAGAACGCGATCGACGCCACCATCAAGCTCGGCGGCACCGGTTACGTGTTCTGGGGCGGCCGTGAAGGCTACTACACCCTCCTGAACACCCAGATGCAGCGCGAGAAGGACCACCTCGCCAAGATGCTCACCGCGGCCCGCGACTACGCCCGCGCCCACGGCTTCAAGGGCACCTTCCTCATCGAGCCCAAGCCGATGGAGCCCACCAAGCACCAGTACGACGTGGACACGGAGACCGTGATCGGCTTCCTCCGCGCCAACGGCCTGGACAAGGACTTCAAGGTGAACATCGAGGTGAACCACGCCACCCT
>CAMYWP010000077.1 GCA_947302825.1 uncultured Bacteroidales bacterium | reverse complement strand
GGATGCCGCATTTGAAAACTACCTGAAGGCAGTAGCCGACAGCGCCGAAGACCTGCACAGCGTGATGGTGCTCCAGCACGGCAAGGTGCTGGCAGAGAAGCAGATAGCGCCCGATACGGCCCATATCATGAACTCCGTTAGCAAAACCTTCACGGCCACAGCCGTGGGCTTTGCCATCGAGGAAGGACTGCTCCACCTGGAGGATAAGATTGTGGACTTGTTCCCCGAAAGCGTTCCGGCCGAACCCCAACCCATGCTGGACCAAATCACTATCCGAAATCTGCTCACTATGAATTCGGGCCATGGAACCGACCCCACTTATGTGACCCGTAACGGGGACGGAGACTGGATCCGGGGCTTTATGGAATGGCCGCTGGATTATGAACCCGGCACTTGCTATTGCTACAACAGTCTGGGCACCTATCTGCTTAGTGCCGCCGTGCAGAAAGTGACCGGTGAGAAGGTGGTGGACTATCTGGAACCCCGCCTGTGGAAACCGCTGGGCATGGAAAAACCTCACTGGCTGGAGAGCCCCGCAGGCATCAACACCGGTGGCTGGGGCCTGTATCTGCATACGGAGGACATGGCCCGGATGGGCCTGTGCCTGCTCAACGGTGGCAAATTCGCCGGGAGACAGGTGATTCCCGCTACTTGGGTGGCCGAAATGTCCAAGGCCCAGGTGCCTTCCGTGAACGCCGGCATCAACGAGCGCAAGATGAAGGAACTGGTAGCCGAACACCCGGAGATCACCTATTTCAGCCCCGAAAAGAGCGACTGGGTGCAGGGCTACGGCTATCAGATGTGGCGCTGCCGTCACAACGCTTTCCGGGCCGATGGTGCCAACGGTCAGTATATCGTTGTAATCCCCGAAAAGGATGCCGTGGTGGTGACCACCGCCCACATACAAAACATGCAGCAGGAAATCAACCTGATCTGGTCGCACCTGCTGCCGGCGCTATAAGGTGGCCGTGAACACAAAGTGTTGATTTACAGAGTTCTAGACAATTGACTCCCCTCCGTACAGGTGGGGAGTCAATCATATATAATACAATAGTTCAAGCGTTTACGTCCACGCGCTACCTCATCTCCCTTAGTCTCACGTCTATCCCGGGGAGGGCTTCCGGGATACCTGAGATATCCGTTTGGCCGAAATGGTAGGGGATGAGCACTTTGGGGTTTACCATCTTGGCCGCCGCGATGCACTGGGGAACGGTCATGGTGTAGGGCTGGTTGCAGGGCAGGAAGGCTACGTCAATGTCTTTGATAGAAGCCATTTCCGGAATGTCTTCCGTGTCTCCGGCAATGTAGATGCGGAAACCGTCCACGTTCAGGATATAGCCGTTGTCGCGGCCCTGGGGATGAAACTGGAGATGGCCTTCGGTGGTGTTGTAGGCGGGAACGGCATCCACGTGGATGCCTTCACAGACATCCATCCCCTCCCCGTTGGCCAGGACACTTCCCCGCCCCAGCATCTGGGCGCAGCGGGCATTGGTAATCACCTGTCCGCCCAGGATGGCGAGCACATCCTTGTCAAAGTGGTCACCGTGTTCGTGGGTCACCAGTACATAATCGACCTTGGGAAAATCAGCGGCGTAGTCCGTGGGCTTGCCGTATCCGCCCACGGGATCCACCTGGATGGAGAGGCCTTTGTAGGCGATGGCCAGGCTGCCATGCTTGATGAGCCAGATTTCCAGCGGAGCACCGGCAGGCGTGCAGAAACGCTCTACCTCATAAGTGGTTACGGGCAGCCCCGCTTCCTGCCAGGCCAGGATGCCGCCCAGCATATTGACGGGCTGGAAACCCGCCTTGGCCAGTTCCTCGGCGGCTGCGGCGCTGCGCCGGCCGCTCCGGCAATACAGCAGCACGGGACGGGAGGGATCCAAAGCAGCCTGGGCCGCCGGCAGAAAACCATCGGCCTTCCAGTCGATGTTGATGGCACCGGGCAGATGCCCCGCGGCAAATTCCTCCGCCGTACGGACATCCAGCAGTTGGGCCGATCCATCGGTGGATAACCTTTCCTGAAACGCCTGCACCGACAGATTATCATACGCCTTGCAGGAGTGCAGCCCCAACAGGGACAGCACGGCAACGATAGACAGCTTTCTCATGGGGTTAATCATCGTCGTCCATTACCCGGGTGCTCACGCGGCTCACAGTAGGGCGTTTGGGCTGCGCGCTATCGCGGAACAGCATCTGGGCGAAACGGGTCAGGTAATCCCTCCAGTTGCGCCAGATGTGGCCGCCCTCGCTCTCGTACAGCGTGACCGGGAAGCCCTGGAAATCGCACCACTCTTTCAGGCGGCGGGAGTTCTCCATGATGCCATCGGCCTTTCCGCAGCCAATCCAGTACAGCTTGGGTTCATAGGCGAAAACCTTGGCGAAGGCTTGCTCGTTGCCCTCGATGGTGCCCACGCCCGAGAACAGGCCCACATAGCCGAAGGTGTCGGGATAGTGCAGCGAGAGCATGCAGCTCTGACGGCCGCCCATGGACAGGCCGGCTACGGCCGTATGGGCATAGCCTTTGGTAACGCGATAATGCTTCTGCACGAAATCCATCACATCCGGGAAGCTTTCCTCGATCTCGATGGTGCTCTGGCTGCGGCTGTTGGCCATGGTGGGCTGGAAATTGTCCACGGCAGCCCCGGGAGCAGCCTGGTTGAACCAGACGCCGTTGGGCATCACGACAATCATAGGTTTGGCCTTGCCTTCCGCGATGAGATTGTCCATAATCTGGGCGGTACGGCCTAAATCGCTCCAGGCATCTTCGTCGCCGCCGGAACCGTGCAGCAGATACAGCACGGGATAGTGCTGGGTGCCCGTTTCATAGCCGGCAGGGGTATAAATGGTCATGCGGCGCTGGCTGTTGAGGGTAGCGCTTTCGTACCACACGTGAGATACGGTGCCGTGCGGCACATTGTGTACGCCATAGTACCAGCCTTTGTCGCCAGGCTGGGCGCTCAGAATGAAAATATTGGTCCAGGTGGCCACATCCCGGTTCTGGTGCACGTTGGAAGGGTCCATGGCCTTCTTGCCGTCCACCAGGAAACTGTAGGAATACAGCTCCCCTTCCAGCGGGGCCGATGTATAAGTCCACACGCCGTCCGGGCCTTCTTTAAGATCGGCCACGCCAGGAGCGTCGTAGATAATCACACGTTCGCCCAGGTCGATTTCAATGGGCCGGGTGGGCAGGAAGTCGCCGGTGACCTGCACCACCTTGGCTTTGGGGTTCTGATAACGGAAGGTTACGCTATGGTCCGGGTTGATTTCCGGGGAAACGAGGCCGGAGCCAGGGCCCAGGGCCTGCTGGGCCGATGCTGCCAGGGACAGGCCCAGGAACAGGATAGCAGGAAGGAAACGTTTCATAATCAGCTGTGTTATTTCTTCAAAAATAAGCATTTCCCGCCGATGTTCAAATACTTTGAACAAAAGAAAAAACATTTGAACCTCAGAAGCAGGTATTCGAGCGGGGAAAAGCGTACCTTTGTGCAAAGCTAACAACCATGAAAAAAATCCTCTTCCTGGTCCTTCTTCTGACCCTCAGCGTGGCCACCGTATCGGCCCAAGGCTGGTTCCGTCAGCCTACTCCCAACGACACACTCAAGAGCACCCGCGTGCTCCCGGACGGCAAGGTCCTGTTCCAGATCTACGCCCCCCAGGCCTCTCAAGTGGCCGTGACCGGCGACCTCCCCTGGGACAAGCCCGTGCAGTTTGTCAAGGCCGATAACGGCGTGTGGAAAGGCCTCTGCGAAGGCCTGGGCGAAGGCTGCTTCCGTTACAGCTTCCTAGTGGATGGCGTACGGGTGCAGGATCCCAAAGCCCCGCTGAGCGCCGAGCAAGCCTCCATCCTCACGGTAGGTGAAGGCTATATCAAGGATGTTCCCCACGGCGCCGTAGCCCAGCGCTGGTACTGGTCCGAGACCCTGGGCCAGATGCGCCGCATGCACGTCTGGACGCCCGCCGGCTTTGAACAGTCCCGGGAGAAGTTGCCCGTACTCTACCTGATCCACGGCGGCGGCGACAACGACGCCTCCTGGCCCGGTGTGGGCGCCGCAGGCTGGATTCTGGACAACCTGCTGGCCGAAGGCAAGATGGTTCCCATGATCGTGGTGATGCCCAACGGCACCATCGAAACGCCCGACATGATGGGCGAAGTGCCGCTCTTCGGCCAGGATATGGTGCGCAGCATCATCCCCTTCATCGAGGCCAACTATCCCGTAAAGGCCGATCAAGCCCACCGCGCCATGGCCGGCCTCTCCATGGGCGGCATGGAAACCATCGAAACCGCTTTCAAGCATCCGGAGCTCTTCTCCCACGTTTGGGTGCTCAGCTCCAGCTTCGCCCCCGGCAAGCAGAAGGAATATGTGGCCGAGATTCAATTGAATAAGATTGCCCCGGCCCTTAACAAGAACTTCAAGGCCCTGTATTTCACCCAGGGCGGTCCCGCCGACATCGCCTATAAGAACTGCCAGGAAGCCCTGGGCTACCTGAAAGAAGCCGGCATTCAATACATTTATCTGGAAAACGCCCAGGCCGGACACAGCTGGACCACCTGGCGCGCCGACCTCCAGACCCTCGTTCCCACGCTCTTTAAATAAACCAACATCCATATGAAGAAACTCGTTTTATTCCTTGCTTCGGCCGTGCTGGTAGCATCGGCCTGCAACGGCCCGGTATCCCCGCAGGACCGCCTCACCGCGAATGACCAGAAGATCAACGAACTCATCGCCCAGATGACGCTGGAGGAGAAAGTGAATATGCTCCACAGCAAGACCAATATGTCATCGGCCGGCGTAGAGCGCCTGGGTATTGCCGACATGAACTACGCCGACGGTCCCTTTGGCATCCGCGAAGAAGGCCAGCCCCATAGCTTCCAGAGCGCCGGCTGGACCCTGGACAGCGCCACCTACTTCCCCACCGGCAGCGCCCTCGCCGCCACCTGGAGCGAAGAACTGGCCTACAAGTACGGCACCGGCATGGGCAAGGAAGCCCGCCTGCGTGGCAAGGACGTGATCCTGGGCCCGGCCGTGAACATCCAGCGCCTGCCTGTGGGTGGCCGCACCTATGAGTACCTGAGCGAGGATCCGATCCTCTCCGCCGCCCTCTCCCTGCAGTACACCCTCGGTGTGCAGGACAAGGGCACCGCGGTGTGCATCAAGCACTTCGCCGTGAACAACCAGGAGACCAACCGCGGCAGCGTGGACGCCCAGCTGGACGAACGCACCCTGCGTGAGATCTACCTCAAGCCCTTCGAGCGCGCCATCATCGAAGGCGGCGCCATGAGCGTGATGCCCGCCTACAACAAAGTGAACGGCGACTACTGCTCCGAAAACGAGCACCTCCTCAATGAAATCCTCCGCGGCGAATGGGGCTTCAAAGGCTTCACCGTTTCCGACTGGGGTGGCACGCACAGCACCATGGGCGCCATGCTCCACGGCCTCAACGTGCAGATGACCGGCTCCAACTATCTGGGCCAGCCCGTCATTGACTCCATCGCCACCGGCGCCCTCACCGAAGACCTGGTGGATGAGAAAGTGCGCCAGATCCTGCGCGTACGCATGGCCATCGAGGCCGTTCCGGCCGATGTAGCCAACACCGTCCAGACCTCCCAGCCCGAGAGCCAGCAGATTGCCCTGGAAGTGGCCCGCAAGAGCATCGTCCTGCTCAAGAACATGGGTCTCCTTCCTATCGCCAAGGATGTGAAAAAGATTGCCGTCATCGGCCAGAATGCCGTCCTGAAGACCCAGAGCGGCGGTATGGGAGCCGGTGTGAAGGCCCTCTACGAAGTTACTCCGCTGGAAGGCATCTGCAAGCGTGCAGCTGAGCTGGGCATCGAAGTGAAATACGCTCCCGGCTATAAGACCATCGCTTTCCGCTGGGGCCCCGCACCCGCCAATCTGGACCCGCTGGAGGCCCGTTCCAACGATGAACCCGCCGATCCCGCCCTGGTAGCAGAGGCTGTGGCCCTGGCCAAGGAAGCCGACCTTGTCCTCTTCTTCGGCGGCACCAACAAGAGCATCGAGACCGAAGGCAGCGACCGCAAGAACATCGACCTCCCCTGCGGCCAGAACGAACTGGTGAAGGCCCTCTTCGAGGCAAATCCGGAACTTGTTTCCGTGCTGGTATCCGGCGGTCCCACCGACCTCCGGGAGCTGGAACCCGTTTCCCCCGCCATCGTTCAGGCTTGGTGGAACGGCACCGAGGGCGGTACGGCCCTGGCCGAAGTCCTGTTCGGCGACATCGTCCCTTCCGGCAAACTGCCCTTCACCTTCCCCAAGAAACTGGAAGACTCCCCCGCCTATGCCATGGGTAACTTCCCGGATCCGAACGGTGCCGGCGGCGACCTCTTCAGCCTCATGTTCCGTCCCGATGTCCTGAAGATGACCCCTGAGGAGCGCCAGAAGTTCCTCGATTCCCTCCCCAAGCCCGTTTCCAAGTACACCGAGCGTTTCTATGTAGGTTACCGCTGGTTCGATACCAAGGAAATCGAGCCCATGTATCCCTTCGGATACGGCCTGTCCTATGTGTATTTCGAGTATGGTCCCATCACGGCGAAGGTGGAAAAAGAAACTGTTAAGATTAGCTTCACCCTGCATAATGACGGGGAATATGATGCCGATGAGGTGGCTCAGCTCTATGTAAGCCGTCCCGAATCCAAGGTGGAATGGCCTGTGAAGGAACTGAAAGCCTTCCGGCGCGTTACCCTGAACGCCGGCGAGACCAAGACCGTCACCATGGAGATTCCTTTGAAGGACCTCCGTTACTGGAACGAGGGTACCAATGCCTGGGATCTGGAGCACGGCAAGCTGCAGCTGCTGCTGGGCGGCTCTTCCGACGACATCCGCGAAACCGCCGAGGTAACTATCTAAGATGAAGAAGTTGATGATCCTTGGGGCCGTCGTGCTCGCTGCAGCCTGCGGCCCCAAACCTTCTGCCCAGGTGGAGAAGGTGGAAATCTGCACCGAAGTTGGTGACTACGGCCTGTTGGTGGATGCCATTGAGATTACCGTTGCCAATCCCCGTTCCCTGAAAGGTCTCACCGCGGCCGATTTCGACCTGGTGAACAATACCTCCGGCGCCTTCATCGACGCCGCTACCGGCAAGCCCGCCGAGGCCTACGCCGAAGACGGGATCGTCCTGTCCCGCAAGAAGAATGTCCTGCGCATCGAGGCCACGCCTTTCGGCAAAGACGGTCGCATGGAAGGCTTTTTCAAGCGCGTTCCCTGGGAGCTGCACTGCGCAGCCGATTCGGCCCTGAACGTAAAGCCGGAGCAGGTATCGGCCCAACATATTGCCGTGCTGGACGACTGCATCAACGGCGAATTCTCCTTCGGCGGCCTTACGCACGAATATATGCTGCACCTGCCCAAGGACGCCAACGGCAACGTGATCAAGAACGTCCCCCTGCTGGTCTGGCAGATCGGCGGCGGCGAATACAACAAGGACATGATGACGGTGGCAACGGCCAACCGTTGCCTGGTTTCCCTGGCTAAGGAAGGCGTTCCCTGCGCTGCCCTGGTCTTCGCCCTGGCCAATCCCAACTATAGCTATAGCGCCTCCCTCTATCCGGAAAAGATCGAGCTCATCGACCGCAACAACGCCCTGCAGATGGCCTTCATCGACACTTTGATTGCCGATGGTACCGTGGACGGCACCAAGCTCTTCTGCGCCGGCGCCTCTTCCGGCGGCGGTTGCACCATGCGCTTCATGATGCAGTTTGCAGGCCGCTTCAAGGCCGCTATCCCCTGCTGCGCCATGGACCCGATCGTCCCCATCCACCAGGTCGAGGAGAAGTATCCCGGCCAGTATGCCGACGATGTGGAGAAAGTCTGGCGCGGTGACTGCGTCTATAAGTGGAACGGCACCGACATGGCTCTCTCCCCGATGGACATCGACGCTTTCGTGAAACTCCCGATGTTCTTTGTCCACGCAGAAACCGACCGTACCTGCAAGGTCGCGAGCACCTATGCCTACACCGAGGCCCGCAAGCGCCTGGGCGCGCAAGATGACAAGATGCTGATTTACAGCGACGAAGACCTCGTCCGCTGGGGCGTCGCCCCGATGATGGCCCACTTCTCCTGGGTCCCCCTCCTGGACGACTACTCCGACGGCAGTCCGATGGACTGGCTGGTGAAGCAGCTGTAAAGATTCCCGGTCAAGCCGGGAATGACGATCTCATTACGTCATGGCCGGCACCGACCGGCCATCTAACGACAAAAGCCCGCAGACGTCTGCGGGCTTTGTCATTTCGAGCGTAGTCGAGAAATCTACTTGAAAATCAGCGGAACGAACTCGGAGAGGTAGATCCGCCAGTTGCGCCAGATGTGGC
>CAMYWP010000076.1 GCA_947302825.1 uncultured Bacteroidales bacterium | reverse complement strand
AGACGGAGGATTTCATCAACCGTTTCCGCTACAAACCCACCAAGAGCAACCAGGTCCAGTCCCGCATCAAGGCGCTGGAAAAACTGGACCGGATTGAGATGGACGAGACCGATCAGGCCAAGATGACCCTCCGCTTTCCACCCGCCCAGCGCTCCGGAGACGTGGTTTTCAAGGGAACGGACCTAACGGTGGGTTATCCGCAGAAAGTGGTCTTCCGCGATGCACAGATTGAAATCAAGCGCGGGGAGAAAGTGGCGCTCATCGGCCGGAACGGCGAGGGAAAAACCACGCTCATGCGGGTGATTATGCAGGAGTTGGAACCTTTTTCCGGTGAGGCCAAGCTGGGGCACAACGTGCATATCGGCTATTATGCCCAGAATCAGGAGGATATTCTGGATCCCAAGGAAACCGTGCTGGGTACCCTGGACCGCATTGCGGTGGGGGATATCCGTACCCGTCTGAGGGATTTGCTGGGCGCATTCCTGTTCAAAGGAGAGGATATCGACAAGAAGGTGTCGGTGCTCAGCGGCGGCGAAAGGGCCCGTCTGGGCATGGCCAAACTCATGCTCTCGCCCTACAACGTGCTGGCGCTGGACGAACCCACCAACCATATGGATATCCGCTCCAAGGACATCCTGAAACAGGCCCTGAAAGCCTTTGACGGCACGCTCATTGTAGTTTCCCATGACCGTGACTTCCTGGACGGGCTGGTGGACAAGCTCTACGAGTTCCGCGACGGACGTGTGATGGAGCATCTGGGCAGCGTGCAGGAGTTCCTGCAGAAGCGTAAACTGGAGAATCTGCAGGAGTTGGAGCGACGCTATGTGGAAGAGAAACCGGTGGTGAAGGAGGAAAAGACCGAACAGCAGCGCGCTTTTGTCGCACAAAAGACCTTCTCCAAGGAGCAGCGCAAGCTGCAGAACCGCGTGAACTGGCTGGAAAAGGAGATAGCCAAACGGGAAAGCCGGATGGGAGAGATAGAGCAGGTGCTGGCCGTCCCTACGGAAAAAGACGATATCATGGAACTTACCCGTAGTTACCTGGAATGCAAACGGGATCTGGACG
This sequence comes from uncultured Bacteroidales bacterium, assembly GCA_947302825.1. Classification (GTDB taxonomy): domain Bacteria; phylum Bacteroidota; class Bacteroidia; order Bacteroidales; family UBA932; genus Cryptobacteroides. Next base: position 7,299 of record CAMYWP010000076.1, on the reverse strand, counting down.
CTTTTACGGAAGAGTGGACGGAACTGATGGAAAAACTAGAAAACTGAACCATATGAAAACATTGATTCACAAACTGTTTACAGTGCTTATTTGCACCTTGGCTTTTGCTTGCGTGCAGTCTTATGCACAGGAGAATTACCAGCTGGAAACCAAGACTTTGCCAGTGAGTGATTTCACTTCCATCTCTGTGGAAGACGATTTCGAGATTACCCTCCTAAGGGGGCCGCAGAACGTAAAGGTGACGGCCTACCGGGATCTGATGCCTTATATCCAGGTCTATGTGCGTGGCAAAGTGCTTTATATTACTTACGACGAGCGTTCGGTGCCGAAAGATGTGAAGAAGCAGTATAAGGGTCGCGGCACCACGGAGCCTGTTTTCAGAGCGATGATTTCCCTGCACGAACTGAACGGGATTACGCTGTCCAACAACGCTACGCTCATTTCTTCGGATGAGTTCACCGGCAGCAACCGTTTTGACATGGTCCTGGGGGACAAGGCTCAGGTGAAAAGCCTGAACGTGCAGACCTCTTCGGCCACCGTGAGTATGAAAAAGAATGCCCAGGCCGTCATGACGCTAACGGCCGATAAGCATTTGGAAGTGAGCACGGACGGCAACGCGAACCTGAAATTGACCGCCACGGCTCCTGAAATGCAGTTGAATGCCGCCGGTTCTTCCGACTGGACCCTGGTGGCCAACAGTGAGAATGCAACGCTCACTACGGCCGGTTCTTCCGAACTGATTACCACCCTGAAGACCAAGAAAGCCGTTCTCAAGACATCCGGTTCTTCCGAAATAACCCTCTCCGGCGAAGCAGAATCCCTGGAAGTACAGGGAGAAAAGAGCTCCGAGGTGGAAGCTGCCGGCTTTACCACCAAGACCATCGACGCCAATCTGAGCGGCAGCTGCAAGGTAAATGTAGCAGTTACTGAGGGCATTACGGCCACCTTGGTAGGGGGCAGCTCGCTGTACTATACTGGAACTCCAGCCATTAAGATTGGCAAAATTATCAAATCCACGCTGGCCCCGGCCGGGTCTAAATAATGTACGATTCACATGCAGATACCCCCTCGCAGCTGCTTCGGCTGCGGGATATCGGCCTGGATAACGCCTACGCGCATGTAGATTTCCCTAAATTGCGGCGCGGAGGCGTCCATGGTTCTTTCTTTGCCCTTTATACACCGGCATCCATGACTCCGGATGCGGCCACGCGCTATGCTATGCAGATGATAGCGGCCGTATACGATGCCGTGAGCACCCATCAGGATCAGGCTGCCATGGCTTTTTCGCCGGAGGATGCAGCTCAAAACCGTGAAAAAGGCCTGGTTTCCCTCTTTCTGGGCATGGAGAACGCGTCGCCCATCCAGGAATCCCTTCCGCTATTACGCTTGTTTTACCGCCTTGGCGTGCGTTATCTCACGCTAACCCATAATGGGGATAATGCAGTGGCCGATAGTGCCGCAGAAGGCCGGAAATGGGGCGGTTTGAGCCCCTTTGGCAGGGAAGTGGTGGTCCAGATGAACCAACTGGGGATGATGGTGGATCTTTCCCACGCTTCGGACCAGACTTTTTGGGACTGCATCCGTCTGTCAAAAGCGCCCGTGATAGCTTCGCATTCGTGCTGCAGGGCCTTGTGTGGCCATCGGCGCAACCTAACGGACGAAATGCTGCAGGCGTTGGGGGAGAAGGACGGTTATGTGGGCATTAATTTTTACCCCGCTTTCCTGTCTGACCGGTTTGCCGCCAGTCCGGAAGACGCCGCGCTGATGGATAAGGCCGATGAAGTGGAGGCGGAATGGATAGCCGATCCCGCTAATCCGGAAAAGGTGGACGCCTGGCACCGGATACAGGACCGACTGCTGGAAATGTGGAGACCCGGTGTAAAGGAAATCGTGGATCATATCGACCACGCCGTCCGTTGGGCCGGACTGGAACATGTGGGAATCGGCTCCGATTTTGACGGCATCCTGGTCCCGCCTCAGGGTCTGGAAGATGTCTCAAAAATGGCCTGCCTTTGGGAGGAAATGCGATGCCGTGGATACAGCGAAGAAAGCATATTGCGTATCTCCGGAGGCAATTTAATGGCTGTTTTCGATAGAATTATAAAATGCTCTAAATCAGCGTGTTAGTCCTATTTTAGCAAAATGTAACAAATATGTTTCTATATATAACTTATTTGTTACTTAATTTGATTTTCAGTCCAATAGTTCTTCTTGCAGGATAAGGCGCAAAAAGTTGAGTGCAGAGGCTGCAAAGCGCTCAATATTGCGCTTCCGATCGTTCTTGTAACAGTAACTCACGGTACGTGTTCCCTGTGGTCCGGCCACTCCGATCCACACCGTTCCCACCGGATTTTGCTCGTCGCCGGCGGGTCCGGCCAGGCCGGTAGTAGAGACTGCATAGTCGCTGCCGGTAAGCTTTCGCACACCCTCCGCCATGGCCGCTGCCACCTGGCTGCTTACGACTCCGTTCGTTTCGATGGTGGGCGTGGGGACACCTAACACTTTCTCTTTTACCGACACGGCATAAGATGTGACGGATCCCAGGAAATAGGCCGATGAACCGGCTACGGAGGTAATGAGATGGGCAATCTCCCCACCCGTGCAAGATTCGGCGGCAGAGAGGGTTTTTCCGGCCTTTTTGAGGATTTCTCCCACGGTGCTCTGCAGGTCGGAGTCTTTATCGGCGTACACAAGCGGCCCCAGTATCTTTTTTAAGCTATCCAGCTGCTCATCCATACGTTTTTCATTCTCCTGCGCATCTCCTCCATAGATGGAAAGGCGCAGGCGGATGCCGGTGAGGGGATTGGGCAGGTAGGCCAGATGCATGTCGGCGGGAAGGGCGTCTTCCCAGGGGGCTATGCGCTCAGACAAGGCCGATTCTGCAATGCCATATACCATTATATTCTTATGCAAGATGGTGTCCAGAGCCTGGTGGGCCTTGATATCGGCCATGACGGCGGGGATGGCGCCCACGGCTTCGTGCGGCACACCCGGAAGGGCGTAGAGCGTTCCGCCACCCTGAACCTGCCTGAAAACCATGATAGGAGCCGTTCCAAGCCTGTTTACGATGACCTCGGCCTGGTCCGGTACCTGGGCTTGGGCCAGGTTGGAAGGGAGGGCGTCCAGGCCGCGATTTTTCAGGATTCGGTGGATCATTTCCAATTGGCCGGGATGTTCCACCATGCCCTTGCTGCCGCTGATCTGGCATAAAACGGCCTTGGTAATATCATCTTTGGTGGGGCCCAGCCCGCCGGTGGTGATGACAATGGCATGCTCGCGGAGGGCTTTTTGGAGTACGGAGGAGATTTCTTCGCGCCGGTCTCCGATGGAGATCATGCGGTTTACGTGGATTCCTGCTTCTTCCAGGGCCAATGCCAGTCTGGCCGAGTTGGTATCTATCACCTGGCCGATGAGAAGTTCATCGCCGATGGTGCAGATGACAGCATCAATCATAGTGTGTCAGTAGGTTGATTTTCAATTGCTTTCAGGATTTTCTTCAGTGCGAGGGGGCGCAGGTTCGTCTGCACCAGCGTTGCGCCGGCCTGTAGCTCAGCTACGGCTTCTTCCGGGGTTTCGGCTATGCCGATGATGGGCAGGCGGGACTGGCACTCCTGAGCAGTGAGTCTCACTTTTTCTGCAGTGGGGGCCACGATTCCGTCCAAACCGCTGAGTCGGGCACAGGAGACCAGGGGATGGATCTCATCAGGAGTATCTTCATGCGACAGGCGCAGGAAGATAGGGGTATAATGTTCATAACAAAGCCGCAGACTTACTAGCTCATCCAGGAGCTGGGCGGTATCGGCTATGTCGGGGGAACTGATGCCATTGTCGCTATCCGGGTCGATGACGATCAGATCGGCGAAGTCGTAGACCAGGGAAAAGGACCGGACGATATCGGTCTTGAGATTGATGGCCAAAACTGTTTTTTTCCGAAATTCCTGTAAATTACTGACCCATTCCAGTACACGGTCTTTAGGGGGTGTAAGACAGGTAAAACCGGCCTTCTGGAGCATTCTGGGGCACTTTATGGGAGTGTCCGACGGTATCATCAAGCCCACAGGATTCGCGAAATGGAGACCTAACATCTCCACAGCGAGTAAATTTTGCTTCTTTTTGGCGAAAAAAGGCATAACAAATGGTTTGCTATGCAAAAATAAGAAATTTATTGTTTCGGATTGAATTCCTGGTAGGTATTATCGTCGTAAAATACCAGGATACGGGAGACTTGACGGGGTTCTTCGGCCATTGCCATAGGGAAAAGATCCAATTGAGTGCTGTCAGGGGCCGATTCTTCCCGTGCATCGTGGTACATTTTCCCTTTTCCGGTGAGCAGCCATTCCAGATTCAGGTTGGGGTAGTGCAGGAGCAGACTCTCCAGAAAGTCGTATCCAGGCTTGTTGCGTCCGGATAAGATATGGGAGACACTGCCTCGCGCTACCGACAGGGTGTCGGCGAATTGCGTTTGCGTAAGATTTTCTGCCTGCAAAAACTGTAAAAGGCGCCGGTTCATAGTTCTGACATCTTTGGTTACAAATATACGCATCAGTTTTTAGAAATACAAATGTACTTAAAAGAGGGCAGGGGAGAAACCCGCCGGGAATTACTATAAACATATATAAAGTATAAATTTAAATATATATTGTAAAATACTGATTATTAATACTATTTAATATTAAAAACTCTTAAAATATCAACAATAATCCTATAAATAACGAGCGTTTTAGCTCATTTTCGTTGTTTTTAATATACTAATACTTTATTTAAATCATATAAGTGGTTGATTTAATGTAATATACGATAATAACGAATATGTTTATAAGAAAATTTTATGGAATTTTAGCATGTGAAAAGAAGGAGGGTGGTCAAGTTGGGATATGTTTCACATAACTGCGCGTGAAAAGTGTGAACCACGATTCGACTTTGTAATATTTCAATAGTGGTTTTGGTCTGGATATTACGACATTTCTATATTTCCGATAAATGGTGTAACTTTGCGTGAATTTTAGAATCTCATGATACCGGAAATCCATATTGAGGACTATAATTATGGCCTGGAGGACGCTAGAATAGCGAAATATCCGCTTCAGGAGCGTGATGCTTCCAAACTGCTCCATTATCGGGACGGATCCATTCGGGAATACCATTTCCGTGACCTTCCCGTACTTTTACCCGAAAAGGCCCTGATGGTATTTAATGATACCAAGGTTGTACCTGCCCGTTTACATTTTCAGCGGGAAACCGGCGCCCATATTGAAGTGTTCTGCCTGGAACCGGTTCAGCCTGTCGAGTATAATCTTGCTTTTGCTGCCACGGAAACCTGTACCTGGAAATGTGTTATCGGCAATGCCAAGAAATGGAAGGATGATGTTCTGCACCTTTATAATCCCGATCAGGATGCTGATATTGCCGGTTTGGGATTGACCGCTACTCTTCTGGAAAGGGAAGGGCAGACCGGTCGGGTGCGCTTGCAGTGGCAGGGAGGTGCTCCCTTCTCGGCCGTTTTGGAGAAGGCCGGTACGGTCCCCATTCCGCCCTATCTGAACCGTGAATCCGAGGCCATCGATACCGAACGTTATCAGACGCTTTATGCCCATATAAGAGGCTCTGTAGCGGCTCCTACGGCCGGTTTGCATTTTACGCAGTCAGTCATGGACCATATCCGGGCCAAAGGCATCGATATGGAAACGGTGTGCCTGCATGTAGGAGCCGGAACCTTCCTTCCGGTGAAGAATTCCCTGGTTAGCGAGCATCCCATGCACCGGGAACCTTTTGTAGTTTCCAAAGATTTATTGCTTCGCCTGCGCAATAAGGGAAAGAATCCCCTGATTGCCGTGGGAACCACTTCCGTCCGTACATTAGAATCCCTCTATTATCTGGGCGTAAGCTGCCTGGAAACAGGCCAGCCGGCCGATGTAGAGCAGTGGGCGCCTTATACGCACGAATATCCGTACAGCACGGAAGAAGCGCTGGATGCCCTTATCGGCTATTTGGACAGAAGGGGAGAAGAGGCCCTGGTAGCCGGAACGCGCATCATCATCGTTCCCGGATTCCGCTTCCGCCTGGTGGATAAACTGGTGACCAATTTCCATCAGCCGGAAAGCACCCTGATCCTGCTCGTATCGGCCTTTGTGAACGGCGATTGGCGTCGAATCTACGACTATGCCCTTGCGCACGATTTCCGCTTCCTGAGCTACGGAGACAGCTCTTTGTTAGAAAGACCTTAGTATTTTGGAATAGTATTTGCAGTTTTTTTAGCCGATTTTGTGACTAAACCATGATGGACCTGACTGAATTTAGCGATATTGCTCCCTTTACCGATGAAGAAGCCGATGCTGCCTTAAACCGGCTTTCCCATCATCCCAATACCAAATGGATTTCCAAGTTTATCTTCCCGGATAAGCCGGAAACCTTCCTGGCCGAATTACTGCGAAGCATCCATACGGTGGACGAATTCCAGCGAATGGTCATGCTGGAGGCCATCCAGTGGTGTGTTTCCAATACCATGACCAGTTTTACCTTCGACGGGCTGGAGAATGCGAAGGCACTGAACAGGCAGTTCATTGCCATGTCCAATCACCGGGACATCATCCTGGATCCGGCTCTCACGCAGCGGGTGCTCATGGGTAACGGCTTTGAGGGAACGCAAATCTGTGTGGGAGACAATCTGCTCAAATTCAAGACTGTAGAGCTGCTTATCCGTTCCAACCGCATGATCAAGGTCATCCGCGGCATATCACTGAGCAGGGTTTGTTAAAGATGCTGGACATGAGCGGCACCAAAGACTTCGTCCAGAATTTCATGGAACTGTGCATCGTTCCGCTCAGCGTTTCCTACGAATATGAACCTTGCGATATCCTGAAAGCCCGCGAAATCCTGATTTCCCGTACACAGAAGTATGTTAAGAGCGAGACCGAAGACCTGGAAAGCATCATGATGGGTATCAAGCAGCCCAAAGGCCATGTGCACCTGCACATTGACAAGCCGCTTTCGGAGGAAGAAATCGTAGAAGCCTCGCACAGCGACAAGAACGACCGTTACCAAGCTATCCGCCATGCCGTGGACCGTCGCATTATCGGCGGATACAAGCTATGGAAAACCAATTACATAGCCTACGATATGGTCACGGGAAGCAACAAGTACGCCCAGGAGTATACGCCGGAAGACGTGGAAAATTTCAAATCCTATATGACCAAGCAGATCATGAGGGTGGAACCTTCACTGAACAAGAAGGAACTCATGGATATTTTCCTGCACATTTACAGCAATCCGGTGCTGTCCAAGGAACAGCTTACAGATGAA
>CAMYWP010000075.1 GCA_947302825.1 uncultured Bacteroidales bacterium | reverse complement strand
TTGCGGATACGATAGTGGATCCGTCTTCTTCTTTCAATTCTATTCAATGCCATAATTGTTTCCTCCTAATTATTTGGCCGAAGCGGTCTTACCGGCCTTGCGGCGGAGCTGCTCACCGGCGAACTTGATACCCTTGCCCTTATACGGCTCAGGACGGCGGAACGAACGGATCTTGGCGGCCACCTGGCCAACCAGCTGTTTGTCGGCGCTCTTGAGGATAAGAACGGGGTTCTCACCTTTGCGCACCTGCGGAGTCTCGGCGGTCACTTCCTTCGGGAGCATGATCTGGATGTCGTGGGAATAACCCAGGGACATCGTGAGCAGCTGACCCTGAGCGGCCACACGGTAACCCACGCCTACGAACTCCTGCTTGATGGTGAAGCCTTCGCTCACACCCACCACGAGGTTGTGCACCAGGGCGCGGTACAGGCCGTGCATGGAGCGGAAACGGGGGAGGTCGTTGGGACGGGTGAATTTAATCTCATTTCCCTCGATGGTAACGGTGATATCCGGATCTACTTTCTGGGACATCTCACCAAGAGGGCCTTTCACCTTCACGATATTACCGTCCAAGAGCTCTGCCTTGGTGCCGGCCGGAAGGACTACAGGTAATTTTCCGATTCTTGACATAATGTAGATGCGTTTCTATTAGTAAACATAGCAAATAACCTCACCACCTACATTCAGGTCCTTGGCCTCTTTGTCGGTGATGACGCCCTTGGAAGTGGAAAGGATGGCGATACCCAGGCCATTGAGGACGCGGGGCATGTTGGCCACATCGGCGTATTTACGCAGACCGGGGGAGCTCACGCGCACGATGCTCTTGATGGCGGCGGCTTTGGTCTCCGGGTGATACTTCAGGGCGATCTTGATGGTGTTGTACGGGGTACCATCCACCAGCTTGTAGCTGAGGATGTAACCCTTTTCGCACAGAATCTTGGTGATGGCCATCTTCATGTTGGAAGCAGGGATTTCCACCACTTTCTTACCGGCGAGGTAAGCGTTACGGATTCTGGTCAGATAATCTGCAATGGGATCAGTCATTGTTTTGTCTTTTTGTGGACCGGCGCCGCTGGGACGCCCGATATCCGATTGTTAATTATTAATATAAATAGGTTTGTTGTGTCTGTTACCAGCTGGCCTTCTTGACACCGGGGATGAGACCCTGGGAAGCCATCTCGCGGAACTGGATACGGCTGAGGCCGAAGTGGCGCATGTAACCCTTGGGACGACCGGTGAGAGAGCAGCGGTTGTGGAGACGTACGGGGCTGGCGTTCTTGGGGAGCTTGTCCAGAGCGGCATAATCACCGGCCTCTTTCAGGGCAGCCCGCTTAGCGGCGTACTTAGCAACTAATTTCGCGCGTTTTACCTCGCGTGCTTTCATTGATTCCTTTGCCATGCTACTATACTAGTTATTGTGTTTCTTGAACGGGAGACCGAAAGCCTTGAGGAGGGCGTGTGCCTCTTCATCCGTCTTGGCGGTGGTCACGAAGGTAATCTCAATACCGTGGATGCGCGGGTTCTTGTCGATTTCGATTTCGGGGAAGATAATCTGTTCCTTGATACCGAGGGTGTAGTTACCCTGGCCGTCCATCTTCTCGGAGATACCGTTGAAGTCGCGGATACGAGGGAGGGCAACACGGATGAGGCGCTCCAGGAATTCGTACATCTTGACGTCGCGGAGGGTGACTTTGGCGCCGATGGGCATGCCCTTACGGAGCTTGAAGTTGGAGATGTCCTTGCGGGAAGCGGTGATGACAGCCTTCTGACCGGCGATGATGCTCAGTTCTTCGGCGGCTTCTTCCACCATCTTCTTGTCCTGGGTGGCGTCGCCCACACCTTCGTTGAGGGTGATCTTCACCAGCTTGGGAACCTGCATGACGGTGGTGTAGGAGAACTGCTTCACCAGAGCGGGAACGATTTCCTCCTTGTATACTTTCTTGAGGTCAGGGCAGTATCCGGTAGGAAGAGCCTGAACTTCTGCGGGTTTGTTTGCTTTCTTTGCCATAATTACTTGATCTCCTCTCCGGTTGTTTTAGCAATACGGACCTTCTTGCCATCGATCTCCTTGTGGGCCACCTTGGTGGGCTTGCCAGCGTTGTCAACGAGGTTGACGTTGGAGATGTGGATACCGGCCTCCTGTTTTACAATACCGCCCTGGGGGTTCTTCGGGTTGGGTTTGGTGTGCTTGGACACCATGTTCACACCCTCCACGATCACGCGGTCTTTGTCGCGCAGGACCTCGAGGACCTTACCGGTTTTGCCCTTGTCGTTACCGGCATTCACATACACGGTATCGCCTTTCTTGATATTGAACTTTTTCATAACTCTCTATTCTTTAAAGGACCTCCGGTGCCAGTGAAACGATTTTCATGTAGTTCTCGCGGAGTTCGCGGGCCACAGGGCCGAAGATACGGGTGCCGCGGAGTTCGCCTGCACCGTTCAGCAGAACGCATGCATTTTCGTCGAAGCGGATGTAAGAACCGTCCGGACGACGGATTTCCTTCTTGGTACGCACGACGACAGCCTTGGTGACAGTGCCCTTCTTGATGTCGCCACCGGGGATGGCGCTCTTGACGGTCACGACGATGGTTTCGCCGATGGTGGCGTAACGGTGACGGGTACCGCCCAGCACACGGATGCAAAGGACTTCCTTAGCACCGCTGTTGTCGGCAACCGTTAAACGTGATTCCTGCTGTATCATAATTACTTGACTTTTTCTACGATTTCAACTAATCTCCAGTTCTTGGTCTTGCTCAGGGGACGGGTTTCCATGATGCGGACGGTGTCTCCTTCGGAGCACTCGTTCTTTTCGTCCTGGGCAACGAACTTGGTGGTCTTCTTTACGAACTTGCCGTAAATAGGGTGCTTCTCGTGCGTTTCCACGGCCACGACGATGGTCTTGTCCATCTTGTTGCTGACCACGATACCTACTCTTTCCTTACGAAGATTTCTTTCCATAGGTGGGTACTTCTTTAGTTCTGCTGTTTCTCTTTCTCGGCCAGGATAGTGATCATGCGGGCGATGTCCTGACGGGTCTTGCGGATCTTGGAGGTGTCCTCCAGCGGAGAGATCGCATGATTGAGTTTCATGGTGTCGAGGTTGTTTTTCTCGACTTCGATGCGGTCGCGCAGATCGGCGACGCTCATCTCACGTACTTCGGATACTTTCATTTTCTTCTCCTCCGATTATTATTCTTCTACATAATCCCTGCGAACCACGAACTTGGTGGCGACGGGAAGCTTGTTGGCGGCAAGACGCATGGCCTCTTTGGCGGTGGCGAGGGAAACACCCTCTGCCTCGAAGAGGATACGGCCCGGAGTGATAGGAGCAACGAAGCCCTGGGGATCACCCTTACCTTTACCCATACGGGTATCGAGCGGCTTGGCGGTGAACGGCTTCACAGGGAAGACACGGATCCAGATCTGACCTTCACGGTTCATACGACGGGAGATCGCCTGACGGGCGGCCTCGATCTGATGGGCGGTCAGCCAGCAGTTCTCCAGGTTCTTGAGTCCGAAGGAACCGAATGCGAGCTGGTTTCCGCGACCGGAATTGCCCTTCATGCGGTTTTTCTGTTCCCTTCTGAATTTTGTTCTTTTAGGCTGTAACATTGCTGTAATGTTTTTAAAATTTCCTTATTAATCCCTAACTCATTGAAACTCAGCTGGTTGGGTGCATTTTGCTCCAATTTCGGGATTGCAAAGTTACAAAAATTTTTGATTCCAGCAAATTATTTTGCATTATTTTTAAACATTTTCGACCGCAAGTTTTGAAAGCTAACTATCTGAAAAATGAGCAAGTTACATTCATTGTTCAAAAAAACTTCCGTGCATTTTCGACCAAAGGAATCAGGCCGATTTACGCGTCCAGAGATTTGGTAATATTTTTGCAGGTACTTATCTTTGCACTCGTGAAAAATGTCCGTCATATCGCTGTTTTGTTGCTGGCTGTCCTTCTGCCGATGACGGCGGGGGCCCAGAGCAACCATGTGCGCCGCGCCATGGAGCGTGCGCGCGACCGGCAGGAAGCCATGGCGCGCATGCAGGTGAATTCCGAGAATGGCCGGAGCAGCGGCGGGAAACTGCGCATGCAGGTGGTAAACGGCGACACCACGTATCTGGACAACCTGTCGCCCGTGTTCATTATCAGCCGGGGCAAACGCAGCAACGAGAAAGACTGGCGGGAATACTATAAACTGGTCTGGCGATTCGCCACCGTGTACCCGTACGCGCAGGCTGCGGGCGTGTTAATTAAACAGGTGGACAGCACCCTCAACGCCGAACATTACGGCATCATCCGGAAAGACCGGTACATATCGGCCCTCCAGAAAGAGCTTTTCAATGATTTTGAAGGCGTTTTCAGGGATATGAGCATCCAGCAGGGCACCGTCATGATGAAACTCATCAACCGGGAAACCGGCGTGGTCCCCTACGACATCATCAAGAATTATAAGAACGGCGCGGCGGCCGGATTCTGGCAGGCAGTGGCCAAGCTCTTCGACAACGACCTGAAGAACCCCTACGATCCTGAAGGGGCCGATAAAGAATTGGAAGAACTGGTGCAAATCTGGCAGCGGGGCGAGTTCCCCGCCCTTTACTGGTCTGTGTTTTGGGAAGATCCGCCCACGGTCAACATCCCGGAGCGCTACCGCAAATAGCTATTCCTGCGGGATGGCGAAGGTGACGCGGAAGTACGGAACGCCGGCCTCACCGGTGGACGCGGGGCCATTCATCACAGCCTTATAATAACGGTCTTTGTCCAGCTCGGTGGTATAGCTGTAGGTTTGCTGCGAAGAAGCCGCCATCATCTGGGCCAGCATCATGTAGCTGTAATAATTACTGTAGCTATTGCCGTAGCCGTAACCGCCATATCCACCGTAGCCGCCGTAACCGCCGCCGTACAGGGCGTTGTAATAGCTGGCATACATCAGATTCCGGTAATACTCGTTGTCATAGAGGCTGCCGTTGGCATCGGCCACCTGCTCCGTATGGATGGTGAGCAGCCAGATGTCGCCGTCGGTTTCGGTGTCCAGGTCCGTACGGGTTAACAGCTCCTGCAGATGATAGGTGATATCCGGAGAATAACACAGGTTGGAACGGTCTATGTTGCCCTGGTTTTCTGCACTCACACTGGCATCCGTGAGACCGGCGAAAGAAATGTACTCTTCCCCTTCGTCGTTTTCGCTCTTAACGCGGATGGTAGGGCTAAGTACGGAAGGATAACGATCCAGTTCCTTATAGTCTCCCGGCATCTCGAACGGCAGGATGATGGAGGCCTTGATGATGGCCACCTTGTCCGGGTTCCCGCCATAGGCGAGGATGGCCTCACGGGTCTTTTCCTGCAGCTCCTTGGCGTGAATCACGGGTTTGAGCCCGCCGCCGCCTTCCACATAGATGTAATCTACGGCCGGACGATTCTCCGTGCTGTGATAAGTATAATTGTAGCAGTACTGGTAGAACTTGGTATTGGCCGACAGATAGGTGGCTTCATCTACGAATTCCGTTTCGCCGGGAAGGAAGAGGAAGGTCGAGTCTTTCTGTACGCCGTCCCAGGTGCTGCGCACCGTAAGGGCCGCCAAATTATTGTTGCGCGTGTAATAGCCGCTCTCAACGGTAAGGCAGGAGAAATCGAAAAGATTGATGCGTCCGCCCAGGCCGGAAGGGACATCGGTGCGGAGATGGATGCCGGGCAGTTCGTCCACGAAATCATCGTAGCGGTCCACGCCGTCATCGCTCGAGCGGTCTTTCAGGACCGGACCCAGTTTCTTCACCACATCCACATACTTTTGGGCAAACTCCGTGGTGAAATTGAAGGTAAGGGCGCCGGAAGTGCCGTTGTACACGGGAATACCGTCCGTGATGCGGGCGCTGCCGTGCTTGAGCGGGTGGTTGGTGCTGGTGATGGAGGAGGGAACGGGTTCTTCCAGTTCCGTCACATAGATGTTCTGCATGATGTGCCGCTGGGTTTCATCGGCCAGCGAAACGGTATCGGCCTCAAAGTAGATGCTGAAGCTTTGGGCCACGGGATTGGTGCCCAGGTCCAGCGTATCCAGCACGGGGATGAGCGTAAAGGCGGCCTCACGGGTGGTGAGGTCAAAGCAATCGTCGCGGATGGCGCCCAGCGTGAGGCGGCTGTCCGAGAAAGCCGACAGGTCACCGGCGCGTTCCAGGGTAATCTGTTCCAGCGGAAATTCTACTGTATAGGTATCGAACAGGAGGCTCTTGTCCACCAGTCCTTTCCCAAGACTGTTGTCTACTTTCACACAACCGGACAGAAGCACGGCTGCGACCAGACACAGGGTAAGGAGTTTTTTCATCGAAGCAAGTTGTCGTAAAATGCGTTGTAACGGTCCATGTAGCTTCCGTCGGCGAAGCTTTGCGCTTCATAGTCCAGCAGGGGAAGACCGCTTTGGCGACAGTGCTGCACCAGCGCGGAATCCACGTTTTCATCGGCCAGGATAACGCCGTCGGAATACTGCACGGCAAGTTTTGCAAGTTCCATGCCGCCCGCCTTTTCCCCAAAGCCGATATCTTCCGGCTTGATGGCGCCGAACAGCAGGGAATTCGCGAAACCTTCCGGGAACCGGGCATCCGCGGAGATGTCGTTGTACAGGGAAAGCACCACTTTGGAATTGGAGAAGATGGGATCGTCTTTATAGGCCTTTTTCAGGTACAGCGGCAGCACGTGGGTGATCCAGCCGGAGCAGTGGATCACATCCGGTGCCCAGCGCAGCTTTTTCACCGTTTCCAGCACGCCGCGCGCAAAGAAGATGGCGCGTTCGCCGTTGTCGGCGAAGAATTTCCCGCTTTCATCGGCGTAAAGCTGCTTGCGGCGGAAATAGTCTTCGTTATCAATAAAATAGACCTGAATGCGGGCCGATGAGATGGAGGCCACCTTGATGACCAACGGACGGTCCACATCTGCGATAATGATGTTCATTCCGGAGAGGCGGATGACCTCATGGAGCTGATTTTTCCGTTCGTTGATACAGCCATAGCGCGGCATGAAAGCCCGGATTTCCTTGTGGCGCTCCTGGATGCCCTGCGGCAATTCCCGGCACACGCTGGAAATCCTGGTTTCCGGCAGAAACGGAACCATCTCTGCGTTTACGAACAGAATCTTCTTAGCGGAATCTCCCATAATTCTCGTTGTTTAGCCTACAAATTTACGAATTTTTTTTGAGTTTATCGGTGCTTTGGCTAACTTTGGGGCGAAAATAGCCCGATTATGCCCGCTCCCAAACGCAATACAGCCATGCGCAGGCGCCTTGTCAGCGCCTGGATTTCTACGGTGATCAGCCTGGCGCTGGTGCTGCTGCTGGTGGGCGTGGGCACCCTGCTGCTGGTGAACGCCCGTGCCGTGAGCGACTACTTCAAGGAAAACATGCAAGTGTCTGTACTTCTGAAACAACACGTGAACGAAGAACAGGCCGTGCAGTACGAAAACCAGGTGGCAGCCCTCCCCGGCGTCCGTTCCACCCATTTCGTTTCCCGTGAACAGGGCGTGGAAGAGATGTCCCGCCTGCTGGGCCAGGACTTCCTGGACGTGTTTGAATCGGCCCCCGTGCCCATTTCCATCGACGTGAACCTGGAGGCCGAATATGTATCTACAGACAGCCTGGAGGTGATGAAAGCCATACTGGGCAAGTCGCCGCTGGTGGACGAGGTGGTCTACCAGACCTCCCTGGTGGATGCCCTGAACCAGAACCTCTCCAAGATTTCCCTGGGTCTGGCCATCCTGGTGGGCCTTCTGCTGTTCATCTCCTTCGTCCTCATTACCAACGTAATCCGGCTGGAACTCTTCTCCCGCCGTTTCAGCATCCATACCATGCATCTGGTGGGCGCCACCAAGAATTATATCCGGGCCCCGTTCGTGGGACGGGCAGCCCTGCAGGGGCTGTTTGCCGCCCTGGTGGGCATCCTCCTGCTGGTGGGCGGCCTGTTCATCCTCCGGGACGAATTCGCCCAGTTGTTCCAGATCTTCCAGCTGGAATCCCTGCTGTTCACCATGGGTGTCATGGTGGCGGCGGGTGTGGGCATCTGCGCCATCAGCACCTTCTTCGTGGTGGGACGCCTGGTGGGATACAACCGAGACAAACTCTACGCAAACTAGCATGAACAACTCCGAAAAAATGGCCACCACAGCCAAGGGCCTCAAACTCATGATTGCCGGCCTGCTGGTGATAGTGGCGGGATTCCTGCTGCTCAGCGGCGGCGGCTCCGACGACCCTCAAGTGTTCAACTACGCCATGTTCGACATGCGCCGCCTGGTGGCCGCGCCCATCGTGATCGTGGCCGGCATCGTGGTGGAGGTCATTGCCATCATGGGTCATTTTAAAGAGAATAAAGAAAAGGAGTAGGCTATGGAGTGGTGGCAGGCTATCCTCCTGGGCATTGTCCAGGGACTCACGGAATTTCTCCCGGTATCCAGTTCCGGGCATCTGCTCATTTTCAAGGAATTGCTGGGGGCCGATGCCGAAGGTTTCCTGGATTTCACCGTCACCGTGCACTTCGCCACGGTGCTGGCCACCCTGGTGGTGTTCTGGAGCGCCATCTGGAAGCT
>CAMYWP010000074.1 GCA_947302825.1 uncultured Bacteroidales bacterium | reverse complement strand
TACCAATCTGCAGAAGCAGCTGGAGCGCCTGGTCGCATCCGGCAGGCTCACCAAGACCGGATGGGGCTCATATCAGCTCAGTACGGAGTCCAAGCCCCGGTACTTCCTTACCCTGAAGCCGCAGACACGGGAGATGGGCGCATACCTTCGGCAACGCTACCCGCTGGCCGATTTCTGCATCTGGGACGCCTCCAGCGTCATTCCCTTTATGCTCCACGTGCCCAATATCAATATGGTCATCGTGGACGTAGAACGTTTTCTGCAAGAGTCCTTCCCGGACGCCCTCCGGGAGAAATATCCAAGCCTGCCGGTCCTTCCCAATCCTACCCGGGAAGAGTTCTTCAAGTTCGGCAGCACCTCCGGCTGCATCGTCCTGCATACTCTCACCACCGAATCCCCGCTGGACAGCTTCGAAGGCGTCCCCGTCCCGCAGATGGAGAAAATGCTGGTAGACATCGTCCTCAACCCGGAATTTGACTTCCTGCAAGGCAGCGAACTCAGCAGGGTTTACCGGGAAGCCTTCACCACTTACGACATCTCCCGCCCGCGTCTGCTCCGCTACGCCCAGCGCCGCGGGTGCCTGGACAAAATACAGCGACTGATTGACCGTACAACCAACACCAACCATGATTGACCCCAGAAGCAGAAGCCTGGAATGGATTCAGCAGGCAAAGCAGAATATCCCCGGAATACTTGACACGCCCCTTGTAGAGAAGGCCATCCGCGCCCTTTCCCTACTGGAATCCCTCGTCCGGTCCGGCTGCCCCTTCATCTTCAAAGGCGGTACGGCCCTGATGCTCCACCTGGACACCTCCCGGCGACTCTCCATTGACGTGGACATCGTCTGCCCTCCGGGCACCGACATCAAGCAGTACCTGGGCAAGTTCGGCCAGGAGTACGGCTTCACCGATGCCGAGGAGCTTGAGCGTATTTCCCGCACTGGCGTCCCTAAATCCCACGCCGAATACCACTACGCTGTCTCGTATCCCTCCGGCCATCCCACGGACAAAATCCTGCTGGATGTCCTCTATGAAGACATACATTACAATCAGGTCGTAAATCTTCCCATCGCAAGTCCGATGCTCATCCAGGACGGCGACCCCGTTACGGTTCCGTGCCCCAGCCTGGCCGATATGCTGGGCGACAAACTTACCGCCTTCGCCCCTCACACCACCGGCATCCCGTTCTTCAAGCACGAAGACCCCTTCTTCATGGAAATCATGAAGCAGCTCTACGACGTCAGCTCTATCCTGGACCGCATCGACGACCTTTCCGCCGTCCGGAAGACCTACGCCGAAATCGTCCCCATCGAGCTGGGCTACAGAAAGCTGGATCAGCTCACTCCGGCCGATGTCCTGAATGACAGCTACCAGTGCGCGATGAACATCTGCCTGCGCGGCGCCCTGGACCGCACCGAATTCAGCTACTATGCCGACGGTGCCCGCCGCGTCAACTCCTTCATCATCCCCGAATCCTACAACTCCGACGTCGCCATCCGCGACGCCGCCAAAGTGGCCTACCTGGTCCGCCTCATCCAGACCGGCGCCAATGAGGTCAAGCACTATAGCCCCGAGATGGACACCGAGCTGGCCGCCGCCCTCATCGAAGACCAGAGCCTGAACAAACTCAACCGCATCAAGAAAATCAGCCTCGAAGCCTTCTACTACTGCCTCCAGCTGGAGCAGCTCCAATAGCCGATTACCGGTGAACCGACCCAATAGAACTGCCGCCACCCCATTGTCGGGGCACTTTTCTTATATTGCACTAACCCATCCTACTAGTCGAACTTGACCGCGGTGCCGGAGGCGGTGACCATGAGCATGCCGTTGTTCTCGCCCAGGACTTCATAGTCGATGTCGATGCCAACTACAGCGTCGGCGCCAAGTAAAAGGGCTCTGTCGGCCATTTCGTTCATGGCCTGAGTTCTAGCATGAATTAACTCTTCTTCGTAGGAACCGCTGCGGCCGCCAACCAGGTTGCGGATGCTGGCGGCGATGTCACGCAGGAAGTTGACGCCGGCGATCACCTCGCCAAAAACAACGCCCTTGTATTCTGTAATGGTCCGTCCTTCGACGGTAGGTGTAGTGGTAAGTATCATGGCAATTCCGATTTTAGTGTAAATATAGGCATTTTGGGTGAGACTCGTTTAAGCAAATTATTGAAATATTTGCATTAAAAGAAATTTCAATACTATTCGAACGGCAGTCACGTTCCATTATGTCATTTCAGAACATCCTGAAATTCTTCCTTGCCGATCATCAGACGTTTGGCATAGGAGCAAACCGGAAGAATTTTAACTCCTTTTGTTCGGGCGGCCTCGATGACCTTTAGCACCAGTTTCCGGGCTATTCCTTTGCCTTCATAGGCTTCACGGACGCCGGTGTGAGTAATAACCCATTTATCGCCAGAGATGTCAAATTCACATTCGCCGATCAGTTTGCCTCTGTCATAGGCAGCACTGCGGTCCAGTTCTTCTTCAAAGACGATGGAGAGGGGATTTAATAACTCATACAACAGTGCTTTGGAAGGGCAACGGTCGATGATATCGGCAATCTCCCCTGCCGGTGCTTGAGAGACATCTACCCATGGGCGGCGCTGCGGGTTGAACACATTGTAGTTCCCCCTGGCACATTCACCCACATGCTCGCAAAGCCTGGGTTTCCAAAACTGGATGTCCTCGTTCTCGTAGGTCTTATACCCTTGAGCCTCAAGTTCTTCTTTCTTTGTCATAATATGTATTTACCAGATAAACGGAATAACCTTGTACTTTACTCGGGTTTTGTACTCCTTGTAGCCAGCCAGTCCTTCTTCCAGGACCTTCTCTTCATTCCTGATGCGTTTTGCTATGAGTGGGATGTACAGGAGCATGATGGCGAATGAGATGGGAGAAGCCAGCACCAACGGCATGGACAGGAATAGAAGCGTAGTGGCCGAATACATCGGATGCCGGACAATGCCGTACAGCCCCGTGTCGATCACCTTCTGATTCTCCTGAACCTCAATAGTTCGGGAAAGATAGGTGTTCTCCCTTAACACCTCCGCATAAAGCAGGTAGCAAGCCAGGAATAACAAGGCCGATACCCAAACGGCCCAGTCCGGCAGCAGAATCCACTGATACCGCCAGTTGAAGCCCGCTACCAGAAAAACGGCAATGAAAACCAAGCCGCTTAGTGCTACGACATGTTTCTGTTCCTTTTCCTCTTCCTTCGCATTGAGTCGCTTACGAAGCAGTTCCGGATTCTTGGCCATCATCACCAGACCAGCCACAAACATCGGCACAAACAGGATGCCCATAAACAGCCATCCCTGCCAATAGGAAAGCGAGCCTGCCGGAAGGAAAATCAGCAAGCCCAGAATGACAACGCCCAGCAGAAACTTGCCAATGGCTTGTATGAAAAGATTCTTGTCCATTTTCGCTAATTGCTCTTACTGTCCCAAAATCTGGGACGATAGCCGCATTTTAGGGGTGTTTTCGCTGCTACTGTCCCACTTTTTGGGACGGTAAGAGCACTTAGCCCTTTTTCAAAAGCGAATATAATCAATTTTGGTGAGAATATGTTTTTTGTAAGGTTTGAAGAAAATGCGTATCTTGCAAGGTGTTTATAATCAGTGATATGAAAAGACTCCCCTATCTGTTTGCGGCTCTTCTTATTGTCGCCTGTGGCACCTCCAACCATTCCAGCGTAAAAGACGGTAACAAGTATGTCCCTTATGACCAAAGGGACGGTGAGGAAGCTGTGGTCTATTTTACCCGTAATTTATCGGCCGAAGGGCTCATTGCCGCCTATGAGAAAGTGGGTGGCGATATTACTGGAAAGGTGGGCGTCAAGCTCCACACCGGCGAGCAGAACGGTCCCAATATCATTCCCCGGGAATGGGTTAAGGCCCTTCTGGAAAAGGATCTCCCGGAGGCCACCATCATCGAGACCAACACCTATTACAAGGGAGACCGTTACACGACGGACCTGCACAGAAAGACCCTGGAAGTGAATGGCTGGACCTTTTGTCCTGTGGATATCATTGACGAGGATGATACCCTTACCCTTCCGGTAAAAGATGGAAAATGGTTCAAGAAGATGGCTGTAGGCAGCCACCTCATCAACTACGATTCCATGGTGGCCCTCACCCACTTCAAGGGCCATACGCAGGGCGGTTTCGGCGGTTCCAATAAAAACATCGGCATCGGTTGTGCCGATGGACGCGTGGGCAAGGCCTGGATCCACACCACGCCCGGTCAGCCCAACCAGTGGGACATTGCCGAAGAAGAGTTCATGGAACGGATGACGGAAAGCACCAAGGCCACCATCGACTACTTCGGCAAGCACGTTACCTATGTGAATGTAATGCGCAATATGTCCGTTTCCTGCGACTGTGAGGGCGTACATGCCGCCCCCGTGGTCACGCCCAATGTGGGTATCCTTTCCTCGACAGATCTTCTGGCAGTTGATCAGGCTTGTGTGGATATCATCTATGCCATGACAGCCGAAGAGCACCACGACATTGTGGAACGTATCGAGTCCCGTCACGGCCTCCGCCAGCTTTCCTACATGAAAGAACTAGGTATGGGCCACGACCGGTATGTCCTGATCGATTTGGATAACGGCGGAAAGAAGATTACCGCCGCCGAAGCCGCCAAAGGCTTAAAACCCTTTGTGAAAGAATAAGGAAACCCCTGGCAATCAATTCGCTGAATCACAGCAAGTTACAGAAAGTTCTCGTTCAAAAAACGAACGAGAACTTTTATAAAATACATTGACTATAAGCTACTTAGTTGCCAGGTCTAAGGCAATAGTTTCAGGAGTTTTTTCGCCGTTTCGATGGGGAATGAAGGAGTGGGCGGATTGGCCACCAGTTCTTCCAGCAGTTGGCGCACATTGCTGCTTTGGGGAAGCATATAACCTGCCTCTCGCATGATATCTTCGGTGACCAGCCTTTCGGACCGGGCCATTGCCTCCAGGAGATAACCGAGGCCACAGTCTGCCATTAAGGCCGCTATCTGGGATGCGGCTTTCTCTGTGGAGGATTTCCTCTGAGCCTGGTCATTGAGGGCCGATATTACGATGTTGGTTTTAGGCTGCTGTTCCGGATAGTCGGCCGGAACAAGGCTGATGGCAGCTGAAGGGCAAGCCAGGGCGCATTCGCCGCAGCCGATGCATTTTTCGGGGTCGATGATGCTGTTCTCCGTGTCGGTGGCCCCTGTGGGACAGACATAAAGGCAGAGGCAGTCCTTGGTGCAGAGGCGCAGGTTCCGCACAGCTATTTTCTTGTTGCTCATACTTAGTTCCTCCCAGATATCTTTTCAAATTTCCATGCAGGTACCTTGCACACCGGACATAGTTCCGGTGCATCCTTCCCTATATATACGAATCCGCATACCGTGCAGAGCCATACATCTTTCCCTTCCAGCATCTGGTCTCCTTTCTCCAGATACTGGTTGATGAGAGAATACAGCATCCTGGTCACTTTCTCTCCCCATACACAGACACGCTGTGCGCCTCTGTCCTTGGCGGCTTCTGCTGTTGCCTTAAGAGTCGGATAAAAAGCAATCTCCTCTTTCAGGGCATCTGCAATGGTCATGACGGTTGCGTCTTCAACGGCAGGGGTGATGGCTGTGAAATAATTGGCCAGTTCCTTGAAGAGCCGGCTTTCTTCGGCCTTGTACTGTTTTTCACAGCCCCTTGCCAGGCTGGAACACAGCGCGGCCAGTTGTCCGGCCGATAGTTTCTGTAATTCGTGGGTCTCCGATAAATCGGACGCATCAGTTACGATGGGCGCTGAAGCCTCCTTCTCCTCCTGAGGAGCAAAATCGGATTTCGATGCGCCGCACCAGGGACATTTCCAATCGGCCGGCAATTCCTGGAAAGGAATTCCCTTTTCGGCCTCGTCATGGACATATCCGCAAATGGAACAAACGTACTTCATGGATAAATGGGTGTTATTAATCAGTTACTTCCTTGCAAATATACCCAGATTATCCGTATTATCAAATTGATTTTCAATTAAAAAGAAAAAACCGAATCATTGTTTTGGGCCGATATGCAGCACCAGGTATTCGGAGCGGGTGCCGATGCGGATTTTGGGTCCCCAGATGCCCAGGCCGGAGCTTACGTAATACTGGGTGTTGCCGCGGCGGTGGTGTCCCCAGGCTTTCTCATACATAGCGTCTGTCACCCAAGAGAAAGGCCAAACCTGGCCGCGGTGCGTGTGGCCGCTGAACTGGAAATCGATGCCCGCCTGCTCCGCCTCTTCCAAATGATAAGGCTGGTGGTCCAGCAAAATGGTGAAACCATCCAGGCCCTGCGCCAGACTAGCTAAATCGGCCCTTTTCCGGTTGGTGCGGTCGTCCCGGCCGATAATATCCAGGCCCTTGAAATGGGCCACGGAGTCCTTCAGGAGCACGATTCCGGCGTCGTTCAAGAACTGCTGGGCCAGCTCCAGATTGCTGTAGAATTCGTGGTTGCCCAGGACGGTCATGACCGGTGCTTCAAGCCGATGGAATTCTTCCTGGAAGTTCCCTTCCATCACCGGCCGAAGGCTCAGATCAATCACGTCGCCGCCGAACAGGATCAGGTCCGGTTTTTCGGCGTTGATCAGGTTCACCCAGCGGGCCAGTTCCGGCTTGCGGTTGTGATAGCCGATATGAAGGTCGCTGGCCAAAACCACCGTCAGAGGCTTCTCCAGGGGCTTATCGGTGACGATAGTCATCTCCTCGCGGTATTTGTGGTGGTACTGGAAACCTCCCAGGGTTAGAATAACGGCCACAAGTCCCATGACCGTGCCCAATCCGACCAAACTATCCTTCAAATATACCTTCGGAAGCAAATGGCAAAGAGATGCTATATCGGCCACAAAAAATATCAGCATCAAATAGAGGAAAGCTATCAGCCAGGTATTCCCCACCTCATACATTACTGTGGCCGCAGGCATCGGCAACTTATCGTTGACAGCAAATCCCACGAACAGCGAAGCCATCCAGAGCACAAAAACGCCCACAGAAGCCAATTTCCATCCCGGCGGCGTAATACGCCACAAATGCCAGCAAACGTAGCCGACAAGCGCGAGAATCAGCGCTGAAATGGAAATCAGGACTCCTGCTCTCATTTTTTCTTTTTACAAATGGTCATGAGGGTGATGTCGTCGATGGGTTCTGCCTGGCCCATATACTCCTGCACGGCTTTCAGGAGGTCGCCGCCCTGCATCACCATCTCCACCCAACGGTCCATTCCCATCATCTCGCGCTGACTGTTGCGCGCTTCGGTGACGCCGTCGGTATAGAGCACCAGCATTTCTCCATCGGCCATCTCACAGCTCTGCTCTTCAAACTGATAGTTGCCATTGAAGCCCAGCGGCAGATTGGCCTTGACAGGCAGACAGCCGCTCTTGGTGAGGATGGGTTTGCAATGGCCGGCATTGCAATATTGCAACTTCCCGCTGGGGACTTGCAGGCAGCCGATAAACGCCGTAACAAAGGTGAGCGAAGGATTGTTTTCGCTCAGCACCGCATTCATCTCTTCCATGATGGCTTTTGGAGAAGACGAATGCCCCAGGGCCGATCGGAACAGGTTCACGGTGGCCGACATAAAGATGGCCGCCGGAACCCCCTTCCCGCTCACATCGCCGATGATGAACCATAGGACGTCGTCCTTTCGGCAGAAGTCGTACAGGTCGCCGCCTACCTCTTTCATCGGCAATAGATCGGCGTGTACTTCCACTTCGTCATCGTTAGGAAAATCCCGCCGGACAATCCCCATCTGGATGTTGTGGGCAATATCCAGTTCGCGCGCCATCACCTCCTTTTCCGTCTCTAAAAGAGCCCTGGCGTGCTGGTGAACTAAAATCCGGCGGACCAAAAACGCCACAACAAAGATACCCAGCACGAAGATGAAGAAAGGCAAAATGATACCCATTCTGATTCTCTCCCAAATATACCGTTTGGGAACGGCAATCACCATCTCGATATCAACGGGATTGAGCATTTGCCGGGAAAGGATCCAATGCTCTTCGGTAAGATGGGAGGATTCCATCCCGCTTAGGTTTTCGCTGGAGGTCAAAAGCGTCCCGTTGGAACTGTAAAGCATACAGACGGCTTTGTCAAAAGGCTTGTACACTTCCAGCATTTGCTGTAGCCAGGACAGGCTGAAATCCAAGGCAATCACGCAGATGAGGTTGCCCTCCTTATCCACCATGTTGTCGGAATGGGTAAAGATGGTCTCATCGAAGTCCTCATCCCTGTACGGTTGGCTCCAAAAGCCTTGCTCACCGCTTTCCAGCGCTCCTCTGTACCACTCACGGGTAAAATAGTCGTGGTTTTTGTCGCCGAACCTGATCGTAAGGATATCGTCTTTAAGACGGTACGAACAGGGGCAGAACCATTTACCTTTTTCCGGATAATAGTTCTCCGGAAAAGCCGCATAGCAGCTGAAGAAACTTGGATACTGTTTCAGCACGGAGCGTGTTTCGCCTAACAGCATATCCGGCTTGGAAAGATGATTGGCCACCATTCCTTCCATTTGCTGGACGGCTTCGTAGGCGTCATAGAGCTCAAATACCACCTTTTGATGCGCAATCTGCATCTTTAGGTCGATACTTTCCTGCACATGCCGTCTGGCCTGCCGATAAGCCCTGACAAACTGAACCGTCATCCCCACAATCAGGAA
>CAMYWP010000073.1 GCA_947302825.1 uncultured Bacteroidales bacterium | reverse complement strand
CGTTGGCCCCGGCTTCCCGCAGCATCTTCACAATCTTGAGGGAGGTGGTGCCGCGGACGATGGAATCGTCCACCAGGACAATCCGCTTGCCGTTTACGATGCTGTGTACGGGGGAAAGTTTCATCTTCACGCCCAGTTCGCGCATGGACTGCACGGGCTGGATGAAGGTGCGGCCCACGTATTTGTGCTTGACCAGACCCATCTCATAGGGGATGCCGCTTTGTTCGGCGTAACCCATGGCGGCGCTCAGGCTGGATTCCGGTACACCTACCACTATATCGGCCTCTACGGGGCACTCGCGGGCCAGGCGTCGGCCGGCCTCCTTGCGGTAGGCGTGTACGTTGCATCCGTCGATGTCGCTGTCCGGACGGGCGAAGTAGATGTACTCCATGGCGCACATCTGGTGACGGCTGAAGCGGGAATACAGGGTACTGCGGATGCCGTGGTGGTCCAGGGACACGATCTCTCCGGGCTTGACGTCGCGGAGGAAACGGGCGCCCATGATTTCGAAGGCGCAGGATTCGCTGCTCACCACAAAACCGTCGTCCAGGGTGCCCAGGCACAGCGGCTTGATGCCGTGCTTGTCCCGGCAGGCATAGATGCGGTTGGGGGTCATGATGACAAAGGCGAAGCCGCCTTCTATCATATTGAGGGCCTTGACGATGTTCACGATACGGTCCTCGCCGGCGTTCTTCTTGATCAGGTGGGCCAGCAGTTCGCTGTCCGTCCCGGTCTGTAAGATGGTGCCGCGTTTTTCCAGATAATCGGCAATCTGACGGGAGTTCACCACGTTGCCGTCGGCGGCTACCACGAAGTCGCCGCTGCGATGGTGGAAGAACAGGGGCTCCACGTTGTCCAGGCCGCCCTTGGAGGCATTGGCATATTTGACGGAGCCGATACCCAGGGTGCCCGGAAGGTGATCGAGTTCTCCGTTGGTGAAAATCTCGCTCAGCAGGCCCAGGCCGCGGTATCGGCAAAATTGCCCTTCCTTGTCGAAGGTGGCAATGCCGCCGCCTTCCTGGCCGCGGTGCTGCAGGTTGTGCAGGCCGTAATAAATGTGTGTGGAGGCGTCTTGGACGCCATAAACTGCAAGGACTCCCATTATTGTATCGATTCCAATTTTTCAAGAACAGCGGCATAGGCCGGGATCACATCGCCCAGGTCCAGGCGGAAGCGGTCTTTGTCCAGCCGCTCGCCGGTTTCCAGATCCCACATGCGGCAGGTGTCCGGGCTGATTTCGTCGGAGATGATGATCTCGCCGGTGTCGGAGGCACGGCCGAATTCGAACTTGACGTCCACCAGTTCGATGCCCACCCGCTCCAGCAGCTCCGTGAGCAGTTTCCCGGCGCGCTTGGCGATGGAGAACATGGTCTCCAGGTCTTCATAGGAGGCCAGTCCCAGGGCCACGGCCTGATCGCTGTTCACCAGCGGGTCACCCAGTTCGTCGTTGTTGTAACACAGGTCTACGATGGTATTGCCCGGTTTGTAACCGTCTTCGATGCCCAGTTTGGAGGCCAGCGTGCCGCACATGCGGTTGTGCACCACCACCTCCAGCTGGATGAGTTCGATCTTGCGGCACAACTGCTCCCTATCGTCCAGTAGGCTGATGAAGTGGGTGGGGATGCCGCAGCTGTTCAGATAGCCCAGCAGGAGGGCCGATATCTTATTGCTGTACACGCCCTTATATCTGAGGCGGGCGCGCTTGACGTTGTTGTAGGCCACTGTTACGTCCGTGTAGTGGAAGATTACCTGGTGGGGGTGGTCGGTGGCGTAAACTCTTTTTTCAGTTCCTTCGAAGATGAGTTCTTTTTTCATCGGTCTTTTCTGAAATAATGAACGGCGTTATCGAACAAAGGTTGGCGGCAGTTGCCGCTGATATTCTTGTAAAGGTTTTCTTCAAAGCGCTCGGAGTGTCCCATCTTGCCCAGGATGTGGCCGTCGGGGCTCAGGATGCCCTCGATGTCGTAGCAGGAACCGTTGGGATTGTCCACATAGCGGAAGGCCACCTGGCCGTTGGCAAAGAGCTCTTTGGCCAGGTTTTCACTCACCACAAACTTGCCCTCCCCGTGGCTGAAAGCAATACTGTGCTCCTCTCCCAGCTGCATACCGGCAAGCCAGGGAGAATTCAGCGAGGCCACCCGGGTGCGGGCGATGAGGGAGATGTGGCGGTTGATGTCGTTGCGGAAGAGCGTGGGGGAGTCGGGCGTCACGCTGCCGGCCTTTCCGTAAGGCAGCAGGCCGCTCTTGACCAGGGCCTGGAAGCCGTTGCAGATGCCCAGGATGAGCCCTCCGCGCTGTTGGAGCCGGCCGATGGCGGCGCTCACCGAGGCGTTGCAGATGACGCTGGCGATGAATTTGCCGCTGCCGTCGGGTTCGTCGCCGGAGGAGAAACCGCCGCAGAAGGCCAGGATGTGCGCCTGGTCGATGCAGGCCGATAATTCCTCGATGGAACGGAGGACATCCTCGCCGGTGAGGTTGCGGAAGACGAGGGGACGCACCTGAGCCCCGGCTTTGCGGAAGGCCTTGGCGGTATCGTAGTCGCAGTTGCTGCCGGGGAAGATGGGCAGGCAGACCACGGGATGCTCCACAGGAGCACCGGGGTAAACCAGGTTAGAGGGCTGCACGGGACTGTCCGTGATGGGAGCCTCCTGGCGTGCGCTTTCCACCCGCGGCGGGTAGAGCTGGAAATATCGGCCTTCATAAGCCGCTTCCAGCGCCTGAAGGGAAAGGGTGACCCCGTTGATGCAGATGCCATCGGCCGTCACTTCTCCCAGCAGGGTGGCCCCTTCCAGCGGCTGGGTGGCTTCCAGCACCACGGAGCCGTAGCCCAGGGAGAAGAGCTCTTCTTCCGGGAGGTTCACTTTCACGCCCAGACCGTTGCCCAGGGCCATTTTTACCAGGGCTTCGGCCACGCCGCCATGGCTCAGGGACCAGGCCGATACCACCTTGCCGGCGGCTATCTGGGCGTGGAGCCAGTTCCAATGGGCTTTGAGCTGCGCGGTGTCCGGCATATAGTCCGGAAGAGGGGTATGCTTAAGCAGGTAAATCTTGTTGCCGACCTTCTTGAATTCAGGGGAAATCACTTCCCGGGCATCTACGGTGGTGATGCCGAAGGCCACCAGGGTGGGCGGCACGTGGATGTGCTCGAAGGTGCCGCTCATGGAGTCTTTTCCGCCGATGGAAGGCAGTCCCAGGGCTTCCTGCATCTTGAGGGTGCCCAGCAGGGCGGCCAGCGGCTTGCCCCAGGTGTGGGGGTCGGTGGTCATGCGCTGGAAGTATTCCTGATAGGAGAAGCGCATTCGGGACCAGTCGGCGCCGGCGCAGGCCACCTTGGTGCAGGCTTCTACCACAGCGTATGCGGCGCTGTGATAGGGGCTCCAGAGGGCCAGGTCGGGGTTGTAGCCATAGGCCATGATACTGGTGGTGTCCGTGTATCCATCTACCGGCAGCTTCTGGACGGAGACCTGTGTCTCCGTGGCTTGGCGTGCGCCGCCATAAGGCATCAGCACGGTGGATCGGCCTATAGTGGAATCGAACATCTCCACCAGACCTTTCTGGGAAGCTACGTTGGGAGAGGCCATCACGGAGAGCATCTTCTCTTCCAGGGTGGCACCTGCCGGTTCCCGGAGGAAGGGATTGCGGTTCTCCACCGCTTCTACGGCCGCCTTGGCGAAGTGCCGGGCGCCGGCACTGTCGATGAACTCACGGGAGAGGTCGCAGACCTTCTCCCCGTGGAAGAACATGCGCATCCGGCCGCTGTCGGTGACATCAGCCACGTGGGTCACCTCTATATTATCCAGGGCGCACAACTCCTGGAAACGCTCCTTGGAAGCGGCTTCCACCACTACGGCCATCCGTTCCTGTGACTCGCTGATAGCCAGTTCCGTAGCGTTGAGGCCGGCGTATTTCACGGGGACGCGGTCCAGGTAGATGTCCAGCCCGGGGGCCAGTTCGCCGATGGCCACGCTCACGCCGCCCGCACCGAAGTCGTTGGACTTCTTGATGAGGCGGGTGACTTCCTTGCGGCGGAAAAGGCGCTGGAGCTGACGCTCCTGGGGCGGGTTGCCCTTCTGCACCTCGCTGCCGCAGGTCTCCAGGGAGGCCTCGGTGTGCTGTTTGGAAGAACCGGTGGCGCCGCCGATGCCGTCACGGCCGGTACGCCCGCCCAGAAGCAGGATCACATCGCCTGCGGCGGGGGATTCACGACGAACGGCCGATGCCTTCACGGCACCTACCACGGCACCGATCTCCATACGCTTGGCGGTGTAGCCGGGGGAGTAGATTTCCCGCACGTGGGTGGTGGCCAGGCCGATCTGGTTGCCGTAGCTGGAATAGCCTTCGGCCGCTTTGTGGGAAATCATCCGCTGGGGAAGCTTCCCGGGGATGGTATCGGCCACCTTGGCGGTGATGTCTCCGGCACCGGTCACGCGCATGGCCTGATAGACATAGGCACGGCCGGAGAGCGGGTCCCGGATGGCGCCGCCCAGGCAGGTGGCGGCACCACCGAAGGGCTCTATTTCGGTGGGATGGTTATGGGTTTCGTTCTTGAACTGCAGCAGCCACTGTTCGTCTTTTCCGTCCACATTCACCGTGACGAAGATGCTGCAGGCGTTGTTTTCCTCGCTCTGCTCCAGATCGTCCAGCAGGCCCTTGGATTTCAGGTAACGGGCGCCCAGGGTAGCCAGTTCCATCAGGCACAGGGGTTTGGCTTCGCGGCCCAGGGAGGCGCGCATGCGGGCTGCCAGGGAAAGGCTGGACTCGATGTCCGGCTTGATGAAGGAGTCTTCCACGCGGATGTCCTCCAAGGTGGAAGTGAAGGTGGTGTGGCGGCAGTGGTCACTCCAATAGGTGTCCAGGATGCGCAACTCGGTCTCGCCGGGGTCACGGCCTTCCTGGCGGAAGTATTTCACCACTTCCCGCAGGTCGTCTTCGTTCATGGCCAGGCCGTGGCTCTTGCAGAAGGCCGGGAAATCCTTCTCCTCCATCCGGGTGAAGCCGGAGAGGTCTTCCAGGGGCTTTACATCGGCCTTGTCCTGCAGGGAGAGGATGCTCAAGTCTTTGCGACGGCATTCCACGGGGTTGATGTAATAGGCGGCGATGCGTTCGATGACCGCGTCCGGAACATCGGCGTCAAAAACAAGCAGGCGGGCGCTTTTGATGCGGATATCGGCCTCCGGATCCAGGAGGTGCACGCAGTCTTCGGCCGATGAGGCGCGCTGGTCAAACTGTCCGGGAAGGTATTCCACGGCCAGGTATTTCCCGCCCTGGGGCAGGGTGTCGGTGACCAGGTCCGTCACGGTTTCCCCGAAGACGCTGTACCGGCATTTCTCCACCAGGCTGGGGGAGAAGCCGAAAAGGTCGTAGACATTGACCAGTCTCAAGCTCCTGAGGGACAGCGAGAGATTCCCGTTGAAATCCCTGAGCAGGCTTGCGGCCTCTACGCGGAAGGCTTCCCGCTTTTCTACAAACAGTCGTCTTGCTTGTTCCATTCTATAAAAAAAGTTAGCCCACCGGCGCGCAGGCGTGGTGGGCATAGGGTCAAATCACTGTGTTGAGTACTTTATCGCTCTGATCCTTACGGAATTGCTGGAGTTGGAGCGCCAGGGCGTTGTTGTTCAGGGCCAGGATGGAGACTGCAAAAAGGGCTGCATTTTTGGCTCCGTCGATGGCCATGGTGGCCACGGGAATGCCTGAGGGCATCTGGACGATGGACAGGAGGGAGTCCATGCCGTTAAGCGCCTTGGATTTCACCGGAATCCCGATGACGGGAAGGGTGGTGAGGGCGGCGATGACTCCGGGGAGATGGGCGGCCCCGCCGGCGCCGGCGATGATGATTTCACAGCCTTTTTCCGGTAGGGAGGCCACATATTGGGCCAGGGGACCGGGATTGCGATGTGCGCTGAGCACGCGTTTTTCGTAAGGGATGCCGAAGTCTTCCAGCGTTGCGCAGCACGGGGACATGACGTCCCAGTCACTGGCGCTGCCCATGATAACCGCTACTTTCATGACAAGAGAGATTATACCGCTAAAACAAGTTGCAAAGCTACAACGAATCTGCGATACTTACAAGATAAATTGTGAACAAAAGGGTGTTAATAAAGAATGTGGGGAAAAGACTTGCGCAAGAAAGAATTGGGTTATACCTTTGCAGATAACTCTCTATTTCCCATGAAAGCAGTTGTAAAAACCAACTTCCTTCTTCCCGGTCAGGAATCCAAATATACGGGAAAAGTCCGCGATGTATACTCTTTAGACAACGGTTACCTGGTAATGGTGGCCACGGACCGTATATCGGCCTTCGATGTAGTACTGCCGGAGGGCATCCCCTATAAGGGCCAGGTGCTCAACCAGATTGCCGCCCAGTTCCTGGATCTTACGCAGGACATCCTGCCCAACTGGAAGGTGGCGGTGGTGGACCCCATGGTCACCATCGGCCTGCGCTGCGAACCTTATCTGGTGGAAATGGTGGTCCGCGGTTATCTGGCCGGCCACGCCTGGCGGGAATACAAGGCCGGGAACCGCATCCTGTGCGGGGTGAGGCTCCCCGATGGGCTCAAGGAGAACCAGAAGCTGCCGCAGCCCATCATCACACCCACCACCAAGGCGTCCGAGGGTCACGACGAAGACATCAGCAAGGAGGATATTATCAGCCGTGGGATTGTTTCGGCCGATGAATACGAGCAGCTGGAGAAATATACCCTGGCCCTGTTCCAGCGGGGAACGGAGATTGCCGCCAAGAAAGGCCTCATCCTGGTGGATACCAAGTATGAATTCGGCAAACGGGACGGCCGGATTATCCTGATGGACGAGATTCACACCCCGGATTCCTCCCGCTATTTCTACGCGGACGGTTATGAGGAGCGTCTGGCCAAGGGCGAGCACCAGAAACAGCTCTCCAAGGAGTTTGTACGCGAGTGGCTCATGGCCGGTGGCTTCCAGGGCAAGGAAGGACAGAAAGTGCCGGAGATGACCCCGGAAGTGGTGGCCGGCATCACGGACCGTTACATCGAGCTCTACAACAAGCTGAGTGACATTCCTTTCCAGCGTACGGAATGTGAAGACGTCACTGCCCGTATTGAGAAAAATATCCTGAACTTCCTTCAAAAGAAATAAGAGATGATTGAACGCTACTCAAGGAAAGTGATGCGGGACGTCTGGACTGAGGAAAACAAGTTCGGCGCGTACCTGGAGGTGGAAATCCTCTCCTGTGAAGCCTGGAGCAAACTGGGCGTAATTCCCGCGGAGGAGGTGGAGAAGATCCGCGCCAACGCCCGCTTCGATGTGGCCCGTATCCAGGAAATCGAACAGCAGACCCGCCACGATGTAGTGGCCTTCACCCGTGCCGTGAGCGAAAGCCTGGGAGAGGAGCGCAAGTGGGTCCATTACGGCCTCACTTCCACCGATGTGGTGGACACCGCCAACGGCTATCTGCTCAAGCAGGCCAACGCCATCCTTCTCAAGGACCTGGAGGATTTTCAGGAGGTGCTGCGCCGCCGTGCCCTGGAGTTCAAGGACACGCCCTGCATCGGCCGTACACACGGGATTCACGCCGATATTACCAGTTTCGGCCTGAAATGGGCCCTGTGGTACGAGGAAATGAAACGCAATATCGAGCGTTTCCAATATGCCGCCGCCGGTGTGGAGGCCGGCAAGATGAGCGGCGCGGTGGGCAACTTTGCCAATATCCCGCCTTTCATCCAGGATTATGTGTGCGGAAAGCTGGGCATCCAGAGTGCCGCCATCTCCACCCAGGTGCTGCAGCGGGACCGTCACGCCTGCTATGTGGGCGCTTTGGCCCTGGTGGCCACCACATTGGAGCAGATGGCTTTCGAGGTGCGCAACCTCCAGCGCACGGAAGTGCGGGAGGTGGAGGAAGCTTTCGGCAAGGGCCAGAAGGGCTCCAGCGCCATGCCTCACAAGCGCAATCCCATCTCCAGCGAGAACATTTGCGGGTGCGCACGCGTGATGCGCGGTTATATGGCCACCGCCTACGAGAATGTGGCCCTGTGGCACGAGCGCGACATCTCCCACTCCAGCACGGAGCGCATCGTTCTGCCCGATGCCACCGAACTCCTGGACTATATGCTCACCCGTTTCAAGGGCATCCTGGAGAATCTGGTGGTGTATCCGGAGAATATGCTCTCCAACATCTACCGCACCCGCGGCGTCATTTTCGCCCAGCGCGTGATGAACGCCCTCATCGCCAAAGGCCTTTCCCGCGAACAGGCTTATGACACGGTCCAGCCCATCGCCATGGAGGCCTGGACGGGCAACAAGGACTACAAAACCCTGCTGGAGGCCTCGGAGGCGGTGACAAAGCAATTGTCCAAGGCAGAGCTGGATGAGTGCTTCACCTTGGACTATTACTTCAAGAACGTGGAGGAAATCTTCTCCCGGGTGGGAATTTAACGCACTATTGTAGCGTCGCGGTCCGGTCCCACGGAGACAATCTTGATCCGTACGCCG
The DNA here is from genome assembly GCA_947302825.1 of uncultured Bacteroidales bacterium. Classification (GTDB taxonomy): domain Bacteria; phylum Bacteroidota; class Bacteroidia; order Bacteroidales; family UBA932; genus Cryptobacteroides. The sequence continues at coordinate 258 of CAMYWP010000073.1, read as the reverse complement.
GTCTCATTCTCAATAAAGGCAATATACTGTTTGAAGGCCTCGGGGAAGTCTTCGAAGCGGCGCAGTGCGCTTAGGGGAGTCTTCCAGCCGGGGAATTCTTTGTAAATTGGCGTAACGGAGGCGCCGCCGTCGTAGGGGAAGTTGTCAATAACCTGGTCTCCGTCTTGGTAGGCCACGGCCACCTTGATGGTGTCGAAGCTGTCCATCACGTCGGACTTCATCATGATGAGGTCCGTCACGCCGTTCATCATCACGGCA
>CAMYWP010000072.1 GCA_947302825.1 uncultured Bacteroidales bacterium | reverse complement strand
ACACCCGCAGGAAAGGAGTGCAAAGATACTAATTTTTCACGAATTCCAAGCAGACCCAGTCTTCGCGCTCGGAGCTGCCGGCAGGCGTGAGGCCCAACGCTTCGGCGGCTGCGCTGATAGCGGGGGCATCGGCCTGATAAAACCCGCTTAACAGCAGATGCCCGTTGCGTTTGAGCGAGCGCACGTAGGTGGGCAGGTCTTCCAGGATGATGTTGCGGTGGATGTTGGCCAGTAGGACATCATACGTACCCATCTGGAGGAGGGAGGCGTCGCCGCAGGCGGTTTCTACCCGCGTACCCACTTTATTCCATCGGCAGTTGCCCCAGGCCGAATGGGCTGCCACGGCGTCGATATCCACGGCAAACACTTTCCGAGCACCCATTTTGGCCGCCAGGATGGCCAGGATGGCCGTTCCGCAGCCCATGTCCACTACGCTGTGGCCTTTGATGAGCGCCTCCAGGCCCAGCATGCGCTGCATCATCATAAAGGTGGTGTGGTGGTAACCGGTGCCGAAAGCCATCTGGGGATCGATCCAGATGTTGAAGCGTGTGCGGGGCACATTTTCGTTGAACGGAGCCTTGACGGTGACGATGCCGTCCACTACGATGGGTTCAAAGCGTTGCTCCCATGCCCGGTTCCAGTTCTGTCCCTGCACCGGCGCGGCAGTAAAGCCGCTGGCGGCGGGGTATCCGCTCAGGACCACTTTCACGTCCGAGGGCCGATAATTCACCGTCTGGATATAGCATTTAAGGCAGGGTGCTTCCGTGACGAACGCCTCGAAGGGCAGTTCGGAGAGTTCGGCCGTGAGAATTTCGGCCATTTCTTCCGTGAAGGGGTTCAGGAGCACGGACACTTCCAGATAATCAAAACTGTTCACAGCGACGATAAGCCTTGCAAGGATTCATCGCAAATGTAGAAAATTTTTACGATATTTGCATAAATCTATACTAAGCATGAAAGTTCTCATCGTAGACGACGAAAGAGCCATCCGCTATTCCCTGAAAGAGATCCTGGAAATGGAGAATTACCAGGTGGATGCGGCCGAAAACGGTCGCGAGGGCCTGGAGAAGGCGGAAAAGGAAAAATACGACGCCATTTTCTGTGACATCAAGATGCCGGAGATGGACGGTACGGAAATGCTGTCCAAACTCATCGAGGCCGGCGTAGAAACCCCTGTAATCATGATTTCCGGTCACGCCGATATCTCCACGGCGGTGGATTGCATCAAGCGGGGCGCCTTCGATTTCATCGAGAAGCCCCTGGACCTGAACCGTATCCTGATTACGCTCAAGAACGCCACGGACAAGGCTAATCTGGTAAAGGAGACCAAGATCCTCAAGAAGAAGATTTATGGTCGGGAAATGATCGGCGCTTCGGAGCCCGTGGTGCACCTGAAGGACATGATAGGGAAGGTGGCGCCCACCCAGGCCAGCGTGCTCATCATCGGCCCCAACGGTTCCGGTAAGGAACTGGTGGCACAGAGCATTTACCAGCTGTCGGAGCGCTCCATGATGCCTTTCGTGGAGGTGAACTGCGCCGCCATCCCTTCGGAACTCATCGACAGTGAATTGTTCGGCCATAAGAAGGGCTCCTTCACATCGGCCATCAGGGATCATAAGGGAAAATTCGAGCAGGCCGATGGAGGCACCATCTTCCTGGACGAGATCGGCGACATGTCGCTGGCTGCCCAGGCCAAGGTGCTGCGCGTGCTGCAGGAGCGAAAACTAACGCCGGTGGGCGGCGACAAAGAGATTACCGTGGATGTGCGCGTGATAGCCGCTACCAATAAAAACCTGCAGGAAGAGATCCAGAAGGGCAATTTCCGGGAAGACCTTTATCACAGGCTCAGCGTGATTGTGCTCCGCGTTCCGGCCCTGGACGAGAGAAAGGAAGATATTCCGCTGCTGGTGGAGCATTTCTCGGAGCAGATTTGCGCCGAAAGCGGCAAGGCGGTTCGGCCTTTTGCCGAAGATGCCATGCAGCTGCTGCAGGAACGCCCCTGGCCCGGCAATATCCGTGAACTGCGCAACGTGGTGGAACGCCTGCTCATCCTGGGCGGCACCCCGGTGAGCGCACAGGACGTAAAAGATTATGTGATATGAGCAGCATTCCCAATATCATCATTGCCGTAGACGGTTTCTCCTCCACTGGAAAAAGCACTTTTGCCAAACTGGTGGCCAAGGAGTTCGGCTTCCTGTATTTGGACAGCGGGGCCATGTACCGCGGCGTTACCCTGGCCGGTCTGGAAGCCGGTGTCATCGCCAACGGAGTCATCGACGAAGAAGGCCTGAAAGGCATTATCGGCCCGTTGGACCTGCATTTCCGCCGCGACGACGGCACCACCCAACTGTATTGGGGCGAACGCTGCATAGAGGCCGAAATCCGCGGCTGGGAAGTGTCGCAGTACGTAAGTCCCGTCAGTGCCTTCCCCTGGGTGCGGAATTTCGTGGACGACCTCCTGCACGCCTTTGCCCGGGAAGGACGGGTGATCATGGACGGCCGCGACATCGGCACCACCGTTTTCCCACAGGCGGAGCTCAAGATTTTCATGACGGCCGATGCCATCGTGCGCGCCCAGCGCCGCTACGATGAACTGGTGGCCAAAGGGGAACAGACCACTCTGGAAGCGGTGCTGGAGAACCTCCAGGACCGCGATTACAGGGATTCCCATCGGCCCACTTCGCCGCTGCGCCAGGCCCCGGACGCCTATGTGCTGGACAACACCCACATGACCCTGCACGAGGAAGTGGTGTGGATGCTGGGCCTGCTGCAGGGCAAATTCGGCCTGCTGGAAAGTCCCGGCCTGTCATGGTAAACGTAGAAATAGACCCCGGTTCCGGATTCTGCGGCGGGGTGATCCGCGCCATTTCCAGCGCGGAGGAATACCTTTCCAAGCACGGCAACCTGTATTCCCTGGGCGATATTGTCCACAACGAGGCCGAACTTTCCCGCCTTCGGGAGAGGGGGCTGGTCACGGTGGAATCGCTGTCGGAAGTTCCCGACGGGGGTACGGTGCTCATCCGGGCCCACGGGGAACCGCCGGCCACCTATGCCGATGCCTCCGCCCGCAAACTGACGGTCATCGACTGCTCCTGCCCCGTGGTGCTGCAGCTGCAACGCCGCATCCGCGAGGCTTATGGGCGCCTGCACAAGGAGGGCCGGCACGGACAGGTGATCATCTTCGGCCGGGTGGGCCACGCCGAAGTATTGGGCCTGGTGGGCCAGGTGGGGGGCGACGCCCTGGTGGTGGAGAACGAGCAGATGCTGCTGGAGGCCCTGCCCAAACTGGATTTCTTCCAGCCCATGGAAATCTTCTCCCAGACCACCAAAAGTCCTTCGGAATATGCGGCCATCTGCCAGGTGCTGCGGGATCGTGGAGCGCAACTTACTGTCCACGACACCATCTGTGCCCAGGTGGCTAACCGGCATGAGCGTCTGACCGCCTTCGCCCTCCAACACCATGTCATCATCTTCGTCTCCGGGCGCTCCTCTTCCAACGGAAAAGTCCTCAGCGACCTTTGCCTGAGCGTGAACCCCCGCACCTATGTCATCGGCAGTCTGGAGGAGATCGATCCATGCTGGTTCGAGGACGGCGACAATGTGGGCATCTGCGGCGCCACCTCTACGCCCAAGTGGCTGCTGGAGGCCGTGGCCGATACCCTTCGCCAGTTGCCCTGAGTGAAAGAAAATTTGCAGGAAAAACGATAATTCGTTAATTTTGTGAGATTTTTGGAAATAACAATTAACTAAAGATACTATTTATGGCAACAACTGCTGATCTGAAGAACGGAATGTACCTTATGTTTAACGGCAAACCTTGTGTCGTTGTGTACTTCCAGCACGTGAAACCCGGTAAGGGCCCTGCTTTTGTGAAAACCAAACTGCGCAACCTGGAGAACGGCCGCATCCTGGAGAACACCTTCACCGCGGGCGTCAAGTTGGATACCATCAGCGTAGAGCGCCGTCCTTATCAGTTCCTGTACGACGACGGTGAGGCCTTCAACTTCATGCACGAAGAAACCTACGAGCAAATCACCCTTCCCCACGACGTGGTAGAAAACGCCGATCTCATGAAGGAAGGCCAGCGCGTGGAAATGATGTATATGACCGAACCCGAAGAGCGCTGCCTCACCTGCGAGCTTCCCACTTACGTAACCCTGGAGGTTACCTACAGTGAGCCCGCCGTGAAGGGCAATACCGCTTCCACCAGCGCCCTTAAGGAAGTCACCCTGGAGACCGGCGCCAAGATTATGGTCCCCCTCTTCATCGAGACCGGTGAAATCATCACTGTGAACACCACCGACCGTTCCTACGGCCAGCGCGTAAAATAAGAATTTTACCCTTTGGGGTATTTTACGGTGAAGCAGGCACCGCCCAGATTGAAGGACTTGCTATAGGAAATACTGCCGCCGCAGTGCTCTACGATGCGCTTGCAAATGGCAAGACCCAGGCCGGAACCGCTGGTTTTGGTGGTGAAGTCCGGGGTAAAGATTTTCTCCTGGTTCTTCTGCTCAACACCGGGGCCGTTGTCTTCCACCACAATATCATAGAAGCCGTCTTCCGTGGCATTTCGCAAGGAAACCACCAGCCGCTTTTCCCCTTCAACGCCATCCACCGCCTGGATGGCGTTGGTGATTAAATTCACTATCACGCGGGTGAGTTGCGGACGCGGGGCCTGGACAAAGGCGTCGGACAGGCCGAAGTAATCCAGCTGGATATCGTCGCGGGAATCGAACAGGTCCACTTCCTGCCGGATGAGGGCGTCCAGGTCCAGGCGCTCGGCCTTCTGGTCGTACATCTTGGCGAAGGTGGAGAACTGGTCGGCGGAATCGGCCAGCAAATCTACGTGATAGAGCACAGTCTGGGCCACCTCGTCGAAACGTTCCTGCCACTGGGGATGGCCGGAGGCCTTCATGCGCATGAGCATCTGCAGTTGCAGCTTGATGGGCGTGAGCGGGTTCTTGAGGTCATGCGCTACGCGGCGGGCCATGTCGGTCCAGGCTTTGTCGCGCTCCACCTGCGCCAGGCGGCGGGAACTTTCTCCCAGGTCCTGCACCATGCGGTTGTAGGCCTGCACCAGCGGGGTGATTTCGTCTTCCTGGTCGTATTCCAGCGGCTCCAGATGGTCCACGTCCGTAACGGTCATCTTCCGGCGCAGTTCGGTGATGGGGCTGAACATCTTGGTAACCACCGCCAGCGTGATGAAGCGGGAGATCAGCAGGAGCAACAGGAAGATGGTGATGACGGTGGCAATGTGCAGGATGGCCTCGCTTTCCAGGTCGTGCGTGATATCGGTGAAAGGGGAGGAGACGATGGCCACCAGATGGCCGCCGCTGTTCATCACAGGGGCGTATAGTGCATAGTAGCTGCGCCGGCCCACGCGTTCCAGGTGCATGTAGAAGCGCTTGTGCTCGTACATGATCTGTTTATAGGCGTTGTCTTCCAACCGATGTCCCAGCAGCATGCGGTCGTACACCTCCGGCGTGGTGCTCATCACCACGCTGCCGGCCAGATCGAAGAGGGAGATGTCGCACTTGAGGTTGTTGCCCACACCTTCCACGGCCGATACTACTTCTGATGCGCGCACGTCCTCGGGGCTGTTCAACTGCCGCAGGCGTTCCTGCAGCATGGACTGGAGGGAGTTGATGCGCGCCGTCATGATGCTCTCCATATCGGCGTTGTTCCGCTTGTATACGAACCAGACGCTGAATCCCGCCATGGCCACCAGGGTGATGATCAGGGAAACATAGATGAGTACGCTGATACGGGTCTGGTAGTATCGCCGTTCCCCGCCGCTCCGTTTGCGCCGGACCAGGACCGACAGGAGCAGGAAGGCCAGGATGGCAAAAAAGACGCCTTCCACCACATAGTACAGCCATTCGGTGCTGGGACGGGAAATCATGACCACTTCATCTTCCGAAACGATATGGATGAAATGGCACCAGCCTTCCAGGTCCAGGTGGCGCTGGCCCGGTGAAAGGCTGCTAGGGTCCCTGCCAGGACCGGTGAGGATGGTGGGGTAAGGATACAGGCCCTTGTACTGGACCAGACGGCCATCGGCGTACTTGGCCCAGGAATAAACGGGCGGAAGCGATACGCGCCCCGGTTCCGCAATGCCCAGCAGGCTCAGGTAACCGCGGTCTTCCCGGTTGTGTTTGGATTCCACCATCACCAGAATGCTGGTGGCGCCGTAATCCCTTACATAATAAGAGAAGAGGCCGGTGTAGGAGGCGCGTCCGGCGCTGGAGGAATTGTAGAAGAAATGCGAATTCTCGTCCAGCCGGACGCCGCCCCAGATGCGTTCCTGGAATGCCGAACTGTTGCCGATATCGTCACCGGGCAGCTGGACGGTAATGTCATAGTCCTGCGAAATGCGGCCCAGGTAATTGTTCACCAGGCGGTTGCGGATGATGTCAATGCTGCCGTCCAGAACGGACAGGGCACCGATGACTTGATCGGCCGATATGGCGCTCTCAGCGCTCCTGAGCTGGATTTCCAGCGCGATGTCGCGGTCCATGGCCAGGCGGTTGGCCCAGACGTCCACACGGTGCTGCTCCTTCTCAAAGCCCCAGGTGGAAGATGCCACTACGAAATAAACGCCCACCAGCACGGCGTAGGTGATTCGGCCGCCGGTGGAGAAGACATCGTAGCGCACGCCGGTGAGCGAACGCAGCAGCGGCGACAGCATCTGGAAGATGAGCGGGAGGGTAAGCGACAGCGCCAGGAAAGACAGGTAAACAATAGCGCTGTAAGCTGTTACAAGGGTAATTTTGTACAGTTCGAGCGTGATGTTGGAGTTCACCGAAATGCTCCGGAACGTGAAGTGGATATGCAGGGCGATGGCCACCGCTCCCAGGAACAGGATTCCTGCCAGCGCCACCTGCAACCAGCGGGAATTCCCTCGGCGGATACCTTTCAGGAGCGTCCAGCGGACCAGATAGAGATCCAGGACCAGCATGGTGGTGGCCAGGTTCACGATGATGACGGCACCCAACGAGTAGAGCATGGGACCGTCGGCGTACAACAACGGCGAGAACAGCTGCGAGGAAGGATTCAGGTTCCGCCCGTAAAAATACATCCAGACAAGAGCGACGGCCTGGACCAGCATTACCACCCACAGGGTAGATCGGCTGGGATGGACCGACAGGTACATCAGCAGGCCTGAGAACAGCAGTGCTATGGCCAGCCATAGGAAGGCCGAATGGCGCTGCGTGGGTTCGGCGATGCTTTCGGCCGTAAGCTTGAACAGGGGGGTGCCGCCCACCACCACCGATGCGCCTACACCGGCCGATAAAGGCCGGACGGAATAGCGCTGATCCACGCGGAAATGACGGTTGATGCCGTTCAGGGATCCGGCCTGCAGTTCATTGACGATCTCCAGGCCGGCAATGACCACGCAGCCTTTCCCTTCCACTTTCTTTTCTAGAAACCATCTGGACCCGTGGTTTACGAAGGACAGCTGCTGGGTGACGTCCCGCAGGGGCGAGACCAGGTTGCTGCGGCTGTCGCCCAGGCGCTGCACCAGGGTTTGCGGGCGGATGTCGTCGTTGCGGATAGGGAACTGGTTGGCCCAACTCTGTAGTGTGTCTTCCACATAGCGGTACACCACCATGTCTTCGGGCAGTTTCCCCAGGTCCATCCATTGGGTTAGGTCTCCTTCCAGGGCTTTTTCAATATAGCCGTCCAGCACATGCATGCGCCTTTCCACCTTCTGGCCCAGTTCCAGGGCGGCCGATTCCACATCGGACCGGCCGGTGCCGGAGAAGAGGGACGCCGCCAGGGAAATCGCGGCCGCTACCATCAGCGCCACGGAAACCCAGTGCCGTATGAAATTCTTTCTATTCATGATGGTAAGGCTCTCCCTTCAGGATGGTGAAAGCCCGGTACAGTTGCTCTGCAAAAATGATGCGCACCATCTGGTGCGAGAAAGTCATCCTGGAGAGGGAAATCTTGCTGTGGGCCCGGGCATAGACGGCATCGGAGAAGCCGTAGGCACCGCCCACCACAAAAACCAGATTCTTCCCGCCCATGGCAAGCAGGTGCTCCAGATGTTCGGCAAACTCCATCGAGCGGAATTCCCGGCCGTGTTCATCCAGCAGGATCAGATGATCTCCGGGCGAAAGATGCTTCAGGATAAGCTCTCCCTCCTTTTGCATGATCTGCTGGCGGCTAAGGGCCGATACTTTCTTCAGTTCCGGGATTTCCGTGAGGGTGAATGGGACATAATGGGCCAGCCGGGATGCATACAGTTCCAGGCCTTCCTTTACCCATTTCACATCGGTTTTGCCGACAGTCAACAATGTTATGTTCATTCGTTACAAAAGTAGCAATTCGGCGCGAAATTTGCAAGATATAGGACCGGATGAAAAAAGCGTTCCATATTGTGTTAGCGGTGGCATTGTTGTGCTGCAGCATCCCGGCAGGAGCTCAGTCTTACTTCATGAGCCAGACCCAAAGCCTGCCACAGGCCCAGGAAGACGGTTTTTCGGTATTCTCATCCATTACCAAGTACCTGGCAGCCGGAGATGCCGCCTCCCTCTCCACCTGGTTCGCCGACAATCTGGACGTCACCATCATCTCTTCGTCCCGCAACTGCTCCCGCAAACAGGCCCGCGAAATTCTCCGCTCCTTCTTCGAGGCCAATACTCCGCGCTCGTTCGAGGTCTCGCACAAAGCCTCCGAAGCCAACCGAAAGTCCATGATAGGCATTCTCAATGCCGGAGGAG
>CAMYWP010000071.1 GCA_947302825.1 uncultured Bacteroidales bacterium | reverse complement strand
CCTCCGTCATACCGATACCGTTGTCGATGACCTTGAGGGTCTTCTCCTTCTCGTCCAGTTCCAGGTCTACTTTCAGGTCTCCCAATTCCTCCTTGTATTCACCGGAGGCGGCCAGGGCCTTGATTTTCTGGGTTGCATCCACTGCATTGGCCACCAGTTCCCGCAGGAAAATCTCGTGGTCGCTGTACAAAAACTGCTTGATTACCGGGAAGATATTCTCGGTGGTTACACCAATCTGTCCTTTGTTTGCCATAGTATTGTGTCTTTATATAATCAAATAAGCCAGCCCTCTCGGGCCGGCTATAGATAGTCAAATTGCACGCCAAGACGTGCGGACTGACATTTTGTCACCTAGAAGCGATAGCCGATACCGGCACGCATACCCAGGTTGATGGTTCCCAACGATACTTCACCGAATCCGTATAGAGCCCGGCCGAACTGGAAGCCGACGGGAACGGCCTGGAGGGCAACCTGAAACTGCGTTCCGCCGATGCCCGCATAAGCGGAGCGCTCGTTGTCGAAGCCGTTAAACAGCGACACCCCAAGGCCCAATCCGGAGTACATCCGGAAGAAATCGGCGTTGATATAGGTGAAACGGACCACGGGCAGAATACTGAACATATTGGCTTTCACGGGATTACCGGTCTGAAGCGCATTAGACCAGAAAGGAGCTCCGGAAAACTGGAGGCCCACGGCGAGCCAACGTTTCAGGTTTACATCCACCTCGACGCCGATGAGACCGGTGGTGTGCACCTTGTTGCCCTTATAATCACTGCTGGTATAGCTATAATTGTCTCCGGTCACCTCGCTGTGTCCGTCCAGAAACTTCGTGGCGGCCATCTGAGGGTAGAAACCATAGTTAACATTCACCTCAAGACGGGGATAGTTCTTTTTGACGGGAGAACCCGGACGGCCCGGCTGGGCAAACAGCAACTGAGCGCAACACAAAAGGGCCAGGGCTGTCAACCATTTTTTCATAGTAAACTTCTTTTTCTTGATTACATTCAATAAATCATCCTGTGGCAGAATCTTGCATCTGCAGGTGATATTATTTGTACAGGAAGCGGCGGATGGACATCTTCGGGGTTTTCTCGAAGGGTTTGTCCACCAGTTCTACTTTGGCAATCTGGCTGTAGCCGGGAAGCTGGCGGTTGGCGCCTAACTTGATGTTCTCCGGAATTTCGGCCTTGGCCTCTGCATCCAGCAGGGATTTGGCGATGGATTGCTCGTCCAGATAGACCAGGGCGACCAGCTTACCGCCACGTTCCACTACCACGGACTCCATCACAAAGGGTTGGTTATTCACCACCACCTCGATCTCTTCCGGATAGATATTCTGGCCGGAAGGGCCCAGGATCATGTTCTTGGAACGGCCGCGAATGAAGATGTTGCCGTCGGCATCCATTACACCCAGGTCGCCGGTACGGAGCCAGCCGTCGTCCGTAAAGGCATTGGCCGTAGCTTCCGGGTTCTTGTAATAACCGATGGTGATGTTGTCGCCTTTGACCTGGATTTCACCCACTACATGCTGGGGATCGTCGGAGTCGATGCGGATTTCGGTAATATCCACAGCCTTTCCGCAGGAACCGGGGACATAGACGCGCCAGGGAGAATAGGCCATCAGAGGGCAGCCTTCCGTCATGCCGTAACCCACCGTATAGGGGAACTTGATCTTCTTGAACAGGCGCTCCACCTCCGGATTCAGAGCGGCACCACCCATGATGTACTCTGTGACCTTTCCGCCGAAAGCCTCGTGAAGACCTTCCCTCACTTTCTTGAAGATCAGGCAGTTAATGCCAGGAATCTTGGAGAGCAACTTGATGGCGGGCTTGTCCATGGTAGGTTTGAGCTTGCTCTTGTAGATCTTTTCCATCACCAGCGGAACGGTAACCAGCAGGTAGGGCTTTACATCGGCGAAAGCCTTGAGGAGCGTAGCCGGGGTAGGAGCCTTGCCCATCCAGTAGATGGAGGTACCGTTGCACAGCGGGTAGATGAACTCGATCACCAGGCCGTACATATGGGCCATGGGCAGCATGGAAACCATTTTGTCGCCGGCGGGCATGTAGCGCTGGTCGAAGTCTACGTTGGCGCTGAAGTTGCGGTACGTGAGCATCACGCCCTTAGGATCACCGGTGGAACCGGAAGTATAGTTGATGGTGCTGAGGTCGTCCCAGTTGTCTGTAGGATACTTAATGTCATCCGGGCCGAAGCCTTTGGGATATTTGGCGGCAAACAGTTCGTCCAAATGATCTACTGCATCCTGAATCTTGGGATTGCGGCAGAAGAGGACATCCCAATTATCCACATCAAAAACAGCCTGGAGAGCCGGCATCTTCTCCGGATCCATCTTGGCCCAGCGGGCGGCATTGGTGAAGAGAGCGATACTGTCGCTGTGATTCACCAGGCCCATCACACTTTCGGGAGTGAAATCGGCCAGGATGGGGACGATGACGGTCTCATAAGTATTAACGGCCAGGTATGCGAAGCCCCATTTGGCGCCATTGTTGGCGCAAAGGGCAATCTTATCGCCTTTCTTGAAGCCGGCTTTCTCGAACACAATGTGGAAGCGGGCTATATCGGTTGCCATCTGGGCGTAGGTGAAGGTATCGCCGCCGATGGTGTTGAGTGCGGGTTTATTCCAGTATTTGCGCGTGGCCTCTTGCAGGCTTTGCAGATAGTGCGGATAACTTTTCTTTTCCATACTAAGTTATAGATTATATAGTACAACTTACAAATATAGTTATTTTTCCGGAAATACCTTATCTTTGTCTCCATGAATACGAACTTGAAAAGGACGCTGCTGGCCCTGATTCCGTTGGGTGTACTGGTCCTGCTGCTGGCCCTGGACATCTCCATCTTCGGGGCCGATTCCATCCTGGGCGCCTCCCAGGTGGCCCTGCTCGCCAGTGCCGGCGTGTGCATCTGCCTGTCCATGTGGCTGTACAAGATTTCCTGGAAGCAGTTCGAAACGGCCATATCGGCCCATATCGGCGACGTTACCACTGCCATTCTCATCCTCTTTTTCATCGGCGCCATTTCCGGCACCTGGACCATGAGCGGCGTGGTTCCGGCTTTCATCTATTACGGCATCCGGATCATCAGTCCCAAGGTATTCCTGCTCACGGCCTGCGCTCTATGCGCCGTGGTTTCCCTTATGACGGGTTCCTCCTGGACCACTATTGCCACCGTAGGCGTCGCGCTGCTGGGTATCGGCCGGGCCGAAGGCTTTTCCGACGCCATGACAGCCGGCGCCATCATCTCCGGCGCCTATTTCGGCGACAAGATCTCTCCCCTGTCCGACACCACCGTCCTGGCTTCTTCCATCAACCGGGTGGGCCTTTTCGAGCATATCCATTATATGTATTACACCACCATCCCTTCCTTCGTGCTGTCCCTCCTGGTCTTTATGATACTGGGATTCACGCACGGAGGCATGGAACAGAGCCAGATGGAGGTGTATACTGCCACATTGGCGTCTAAATTCCACATCACGCCCTGGCTGCTGCTGGTTCCTATTATCACGGTCACCCTCATCTGGAAACGCCTGCCTGCCCTGGTGGTCCTGGCCCTGTCTGCGCTTATTGCCGCCGTCGCCGCCCTGTTTTTCCAGGCCGATATCGTCCGGGAAATAGGTTCGGCCGTTACCACCGGTTCTACGGGAAGGATTTACTTTGCCGGCGTTGTAGAGATGATTTACAACTCCGTCTCGTTGGAAACGGGCGTTCCAGCCGTGAATCAACTGGTAGCCACCCGGGGAATGCTGGGCATGCTGAATACAGTGTACCTGATTATCTGCGCCATGTGCTTCGGCGCCGCCATGCAGGCCAGCGGCATGATCGCCGACCTTTCGCGCGTACTACAGCCGCTCACCCGCACACGGGCCGGTCTGGTGGGTTCCACCGTGGCCACAGGAACCATGCTCAACGGCATTGTTTCCGACCAGTACCTGGCCATTATCCTCACCTCCAACATCTACCGCGACCGCTATGAAAAGGAAGGCTACGAGGCCCGGCTCCTTAGTCGCAGCGTGGAGGATTCCGCCACCGTCACCTCTCCCCTTTTCCCCTGGTCCAGCTGCGGCATGACGCAGGCCACCATCCTGTCCGTCCCCACGCTGGTGTACGCGCCTTTCTGCTTTTTCTGCATCCTCTCCCCCCTTATGTCCTTCCTGATGGGACTCATCGGCTGGAAAATCCATCAAAAATCCGTCAAAAATTCGTAGATTTGCCTTCGTTATGAGACTACCTGCCGAATGGGAAAAACAGGGTTTTGTGCAGCTCACCTGGCCGCACAAGGACTCCCTGTGGTATGAAGTGGAAAAAGTACAGGCCTGCTATACGGAAATTGCCCGCACCATCCTCCGCTATGAACCGCTGGTCATCGTGGGCCGGGATATAGCTGAAATCCAGGCCGATTTAGCCCGAAACGGGCTTACGGACCAAGCCGGCATCCGTTTTTTCGAGGCGCCCATCAACGATACCTGGGCCCGCGACCATGGTGCTATCTCCGTTTACGGAGACCAGGGAGAAAAATGCATCCTGGATTTCGTCTTCAATGGCTGGGGCCTCAAATTCGCGGCCGATCTGGACAACCAGATCACCCGTTCCATGGTCCGCGCCGGCGCTTTCGCGCCCGATGTCCGGTATCGGGATATGCGTCCTTTCGTGCTGGAAGGCGGCAGTATTGATACGGACGGAGCCGGCACCCTCCTGACCACCAGCGAATGCCTGTGCTCCCTGAACCGCAACGAGTATCTCTCCGACGAAGAAATTGAGGATAAACTGAAACAGGCATTCGGCCTGCAGCGCATCCTGTGGCTGGACCACGGCGGCATCGCCGGCGACGACACCGACAGCCACGTGGACATCCTGGCCCGTTTCTGCAGCCCGGACACCATCGCCTATACCAGTTGCGTCGACCCGGCCGATGAAAATTATGCGCCGCTAAAAGCTATGGAGGAGCAATTGAAGACCTTCCGTACGCTGGACGGCAAGCCTTATCGGCTCTTTCCCCTGCCCCTGCCGGACGCCCTTTACCTGGACGACTACCGTCTTCCCGGTTCCTATGCCAATTTCCTGATTATAAATGGCGCCGTGCTGATGCCGGGCGCCTGCAGCTCCAAAGACGAAGTAGCGGCCGCCCAGCTACGGCTGGCTTTCCCCGACAGGGATGTTCATGTTATCGACTGCCGTCCCCTACTCTCCGGCCACGGCGGGCTGCACTGCATCACCATGCAGTATTCCCTGGGCTGGTAGGTCCTCTTCCATACATTCGGCAAAGAAAGAGGCCATACGGTCCCTGATTTCATAATAGTGCGGTGTCAGCTGGCCTTGCTTGTCAAGTTGCAGCCGATGCTCCTTTTCCGTGTACGCATGGTGCTCGCTGCGGATTCCCAGGGCTGTAGCCCGTTCCGCCACCTTGGCCGTACCATAGCAATTCCCCACAAAGAACATGTTCATGGGATATCCTTTCCGATAAGGCACCACAGGATCATTTTTGGACTGGAAGGACAGAATAGGAACCCGCGCGTTTTCCAAGATGTCCAAACTATGAACATAACCCCAGCAGTTGACCACAGCGCGGATTCGGTAGGGCGCATCTTCCTGCGCGGGCCGATAGGCCAGGCTAAGGGCCGTGGCCGCCCCGGCGCTGGTTCCTCCCAAGAAAACGCGTTCCGGGTCTATCCGGAGGTCTTTCCGGGCCAGCAAATAGGCCAAAGCCTGTTCCAAATCCTCCACAGCTGCCTGCTCCGCTGCAGCATAAGAGCTCTTGTTCGGGTGAAATCCCAGCCGATAATCCATGGACACCGCTACATAACCCAGCGAGGCAAAATACCGGCACCAAGCCACCTGGCCTGCCTCTTCCTTATTGCCGAAGATGAAAGCTCCCCCGTGGAGCATCACCAACAAAGGACGGTTTTCGGATGAATCATCCTTGGGAGTATAGATATCGGCCAGCAGTTCCAGAGGCTGGGGCGATTGCATCTCCGACAGGCGCTTCATCACCTCCTTCGGCGCATCCTGCGGAGCGCGGGACCAGTACCCGTCGGCCGTGGCGTAAACCACATTCTCCTCCACCGCCACTTCATAGGAAGGAGTGGTATAGGGTGCCGATGCACCCAGAAACAAGGCTAATGCTGCCGCCTTCATCAATCGAGGCCGTAGCGTTTTAAGAGGACATCGTAGGCATCGATGCGGCGGTCGCGCAAGAAGGGCCAGCCGCGGCGGACATATTCGCTTTGCTCCAGATCCACTTCCACCACACGGACACCTTCCTCGGCCTTTTCAAACTCCGTAAGCAACTCACCCTGAGCACCGGTGGCAAAGGAATGACCCCAGAAGTCGATGCCGGTGGAGTGCCCTGTGGGATCCGGTTCAACGCCGGTCCGGTTCACGGTGATGACGGGCAGACCGTTGGCCACACTGTGTCCCCGCTGCACCAACTGCCAGGCCTGGCGCTGCTGTGCCTGTTCCCAGTCCGGATCGGTGGGCACACCGCCGATAGCAGTGGGATAGATGAGCAGTTCGGCTCCGTTCAAGGCCATGGCACGAGCGGCTTCCGGATACCACTGGTCCCAACAGACCAGGATACCCAGCGTGGCCAGGGAGGTTTTGATGGGCTGGAAGCCCATATCTCCAGGAGTAAAATAGAACTTCTCGTAGAAGAGAGGGTCGTCGGGAATATGCATCTTCCGGTACTTTCCGGCAATGGAGCCATCGGTTTCCAGCACTACAGCGGTATTGTGATAAATGCCGGGGGTACGACGCTCGAACAGCGAGAGGACAATCACGATGCCCAATTCGCGCGCCAGGGCGCCGAACGATTCCGTGGACGGACCGGGGATGGGTTCGGCCAGGTCGCACAGCTTGGTATTCTCTTCCTGGCAGAAGTACAGGCTGTTGTGCAACTCCTGCAGCACCACCAGCTGGGCACCCTTTGCGGCTGCCTCCCGGACATAGCCCTGCAAACGGGCAATATTATCGGCGATATCTGCCGTACAGTGCTGCTGCACCATGCCTATGCGAAGCTTTCTCATTATTTATATCGGCTAAATTGTCTCAGTTCATTATCGGCCTTAATCTTGTCGATGATGGCGCAGACCAGGCGGAAGGTTCTACTGTCTTTGCTGTAATTGGCGGGCGTGATGAAGTTTACGCGACCCTGCCGAAGCAGTTTCTGGGCCGTGGCTTTCTTGGTAGGCCTGGCCGGATCGAAAACGGCAATGGCGTTGCCTCCGAACATATTCACCAGCTTCATGGACGGAACGTCAGTGTCTCCGTCACCGAAGTAGATCATGTTGGTGAAAGGCAGGCGCTTGTATTCATCGGCCAGGGATTCATTCACCTTTTGGGCGTCGCGGGACGAGAAGATGCCTTTCTGGATTTTGAACAGGTACTGCGTCTTGGCCGTGTAGTCCACGGCGATGCCGGGCCACTCTGCCTCCCCTTTCTCATCGTAGATATAGCTTCCGGCGAAAATGTGCTTGAATTCCTTGGCAATGGGAGAGCCCTCGATGATTTCCGTGAGGCCCGAAGAGTTGATGTAATGCTCAATGATTACGCCGTGCTCCTTGCCGTACTCATCCACATTGCGGAACCAGTCCCTTACGCCCTCATACAGCTTGATATCGGCCCCGTAACGGCGGAAGTCGGCCCGGGTGAGCTTGATGCCGTTCTTCTTGGCCTCGTCGTACATCAATTTCATATAAGCAAGGATATTGGACGCATCCTGGCCGATGGCAATGCCGTCGCTCTTGGACCAGAACTCCTCCGGAGTCTGGCCGATGGCCTGGATGAAGCCGAATTCCTGCATATTTCCCGGCGACAACGTGCCGTCGAAGTCATAAATCAGTCCTATAATGGGTTTTCTTCTCATACTCCGCAAAGGTACAAAAAAAAGAGACATCCCCGAAGGAATGTCCCTTTTAATCGCTTGTAAGTCAAACTTACTTAACCTCGATGGTTACAACACGGTTCTTGGCAGCGCCGTCGAAGAGCTGGACAGAAGAACCATGGGCAGCGGTCTCGATGTTGGCCTCGTTGGCACCAGCCTTCTTGAGGAGATCCACAACGGTCTTGACGCGCTTCTCGGACAGGGTCTGGTTGTACTTGGCGGAACCAGTCTGCTTGTCGGCGTAACCATTCACGGACAGCTTGGTGTCACCGTTCACTACATTCTGGGTGAAGTACTCGAGGTGAGCCTTTTCACGGGCGCTGAGCTTATCAGAGCCGATGTTGAAGTAGAGGGTGATAGGAGCATCGGGAGTCACGTCAACAGCGGTGAAGGTGCCATTCTCGTAGAGGTAGGTCTGGCCGTTGACAAGCTTCTTGATGGGAGCGAGTTCCTTCTCCAGGGCGGCAACTTTGTCCTTGAGGGCGGCGTTCTCCTTCTCCAGGGCAGCCACCTTGTCCTTGAGGGCGTTGTACTGCTCGGTGGTGAAAGGCACAGGGATCACGACAGGGGTGATGGTGCTGTGACGATCGAAGTTGGTCTTACCCAGGTTGAACTGCAGACCGACGGTAGCGGCAGGAAGGACGATGAAACGGCCGGCAGACTGAGTATAGGCATTTGCCTTGCCAACCAGGGCCATGAAGTCGAGGGTGAGGTTCACGCGCTTGCCCAGACGGAGGACATTGAGGAGACCGGCACCAGCGGCATACTCGAGGTTGTTCTTAGCATTCTTGGCGAGAGGATTCACACCGTTGCAGATGTCCAGGACACCCATAGTGGCATAAGGAACAAATTTCCAG
>CAMYWP010000070.1 GCA_947302825.1 uncultured Bacteroidales bacterium | reverse complement strand
GAAGGCGTATAATACTTGGCGGTGGTCACTTTGAGCTGACCGTCGTAGGGGAGGGGGCGGATGCTCTGCACCAGGCCCTTCCCGTAAGTGCGCGTGCCGATGATAGTGGCCCGGTCATAGTCCTGCAAGGCGCCGGAGACAATTTCGCTGGCCGATGCACTGCCGCTGTCCACCAGGATCACCAGGGGGATTTCGGTGTCCACGGGGTCGGTCACCGTCTTGTACACCTGCTGCTGCTGGGAGGTCCGGCCTTTGGCGGTTACCACCACGGAGCCTTTGGGCACGAAGAGCGAAACGATGTTCACGGCTTCGCCCATGATGCCGCCGCCGTTGCCGCGGAGATCCAGCACCAGGCGCTGCATGCCATTGGCTTTCAGTTTGTTATAGGCGTTGCGGATATCCTGCCCGCAGCCATCCGTGAACTTGCTCAGGTAGATGTAGCCGTCGCGCTCATTCAGCATGCCGGCATATTCCATAGAGGGGAGGACGATGCGCTCCCGCACCACTGGCACATCCAGCACGTCACCGGCTTTCCAATCGGCCCCGGTACGGAGCTTTTTCACCCGCAGCACCACGGTGGTGCCGGGCTTGCCCCGCATGCGTTCGCTGCATTCGCCGCTGGTGAGTCCGTGGGTGGAGGTGCCGTCGATGGCTTCAATTTCGTCGCCGCAGCGGAGGCCCGCCCTGGCGGCAGGGGAGCCGGCATAGGGCTCATTGATCATCACGTTGCCGTTCACATCGGGCTTGTAGATGATGGCACCCACGCCGCCGTAGGTGCTGTTGAGCATCATCTGGAAGTCTTCCTGCTCTTCTTCCGGCACATATACGGTATAGGGATCCAACGCTTCCAGCATGGCATCCACGGAGGCGCGTTCAATGCGGCCTACCTCCAGGGAATCCACGTAGGAGCGGCTCAATTCTTTCAGAATGGCGTTTTGGACTTCCACCCACTTGCCCAGGGTGAAGTTCTTGGACTGCGCGCCGGCATTTACGGCAAAGACCGCCAGCGCGGCCAGAATAAGGCTGATTCGTTTCATGACAGCGCAAAGATAGCAAAAAATGTGCTATCTTTGCGGCCGGTTAGTTAGTACCTAAATATATGAAGATTGTTTTTGCAACGGGCAACCCCGGGAAGGTCCGGGAAGCTGCTGAAATTCTGGGCGAGGGATTCGAGCTCGTTACCCCCGCAGAAGTAGGAATCACGGAAGAGATTCCCGAAACCGGCCACACATTGAGGGCCAATTCCCAACAAAAAGCCGATTACATCTATAATAAGACAGGCCTGGATTGTTTTGCCGATGATTCCGGTCTGGAAGTGGACATCCTGGGCGGTGCACCGGGCGTGGAAACAGCCCGTTATGCCGGTGAGCAGCGGGATTCTAAGGCCAATATGGCCAAGCTCCTGGCCGAAATGGCCCGCCGCGAGAAAGAGGCTTCCATGGCCCGCACCAATGGCATCGATACCCCTAAGGCCACCCGCAAGGCCCGCTTCCGCACCAGCGTTACGCTCATCGTGAATGGGCAGCATCACTTCTTCGACGGAGTGATGGAAGGCCGGATTGCCCTGGCTCCTTCCGGAGATGGTGGTTTCGGCTATGATCCCATCTTTATCCCGGACGGCTATCAGGAAACCAACGCCGTGCTGGGCGAAGAAGTGAAAAACGCCATTTCGCACCGCGGCAAAGCCCTTAGGGCCATGGCGGATTATCTGAAAGGATGACAGGAGACAGCATAGAGCTCATTGTCCTGGCCACTACTCCGGTAGGGGAGAACGCCGTTGTGGTTCATACCTTATCCAGGGAGTACGGCCGGCGCGGCTTCTTGCTGCGTCCCGGCAAAAAGGCCGGCATGGCACTCTTTCTGCCCCTGAACATCCTGGAGGCCGAGGTAGTGGAAAACCCCAAGTCCCAGCTCTGGGGCTTGCGGAACATCCTGTTGAAAGACGGCCTGCCGGGTATCCGGGGCAACCTGCACAAAAACAGCATGACGCTCTTCTTGTCGGAAGTGCTGTTCCGCACCCTGCGGGACGGTGCCAACGAAGACGGTCTCTTCGACTGGTGTGTAGGTTCCATCCTCACCCTAAACGCCCTGGAGGCCGATTATTCCAACTTCCACATCCGCTTCCTGTTGGAACTGGCGGGCGCGCTGGGCTTTCGGCCCTCCTTCGACGATATCGCGCCTTTCGCCCGGGAACACCTGCAGGAGCTGAAGCCTTTCCTGGAGCTGGATTTCGGCCCCAGTATGCTGATTCCGCTCAATGGCGTCAGCCGCAACGCCCTCTGCGAGTGCCTGCTTCAGTACCTTTCCTATCATACGGAACAGTCCATCCAGGTGAAGTCGCTGGCTGTACTCAGGGATCTGTACCGATAGTTCCCTTTGAATTATCGGCAATTATCGCTATCTTGCAGCCATGAAGAAATTAGCATTCTTGGTGGCGCTGCTCGCCCTTATCTCCTGTGGTTCCAAAGAAACGCCCGTAGACCCGGATCCCGGTCCCGATACACCGGTTGCCGGCTCCTTCGTCAAGGGGGCCGATATCAGCTGGGCTTCGGAGATGGAAGCCGGCGGCCGCACCTGGAAGAAAAAGGACGGAACATCGGCCTCGCTGCTGGACGTGCTCAAGGACTGCGGCCTTAACGCCGTCCGCCTGCGCGTGTGGGTGGATCCTTATAAGGGCTGGAGCGGGAAGGACGATGTCGTGACCGTTGCCAAAAAGGTGAAAGCCGCCGGGATGCTTCTGATGGTGGACTTCCATTACAGCGACTTTTTCGCCGATCCAGGCCGCCAGAGAATCCCGGCTGCTTGGGCTGCCGATGCCTCCGACAAAGACAAGATGGCACTGCACGTAAGCGGCCACACGCGCGAGGTGCTGCAGGCCATGAAATCGGCCGGAGTGGATGTGAACTGGATCCAGATCGGCAACGAAACCCGCAACGGCATGCTGTCTCCTACCGGCGATGCTGTCTGGAAGAACGAACAGATAGACCTCACCAACTTTGTGGCGCTATACAATGCCGGCTACGATGCCGCCAAATCCGTCTATCCCCAAGCCTACGTAATGCCGCACCTGAACAACGCCTATGCCAGCGTCTCTTACAGCAATCCCATGTGGCTGGCCGATTTCAAAGCCAAAGGTGGCAAGTTCGACATGATTGCCTTCTCCCACTATCCGCAGTACAAAAGTAAAATCTGGATAGACGGCAAGGAGAAGACGCTCACCCCCACCGAGGTGAATCAGTACGCCCTGGCCTATATTCAGTCTGTGATAGCCACCTACAATGTTCCCGTAATGGTGGCCGAAGTAGGCGTAAAGAGTTTTGCTGGTGAATCCACCGCCAAGTCCCTGCTGAAATCCTTTGTGGAAGCAGCCTCCAAGATTGAAAAATGCGCCGGCATCTTCTACTGGGAGCCCGAAACAGACGGCACCTGGCGTCCGGAAATCTACACCCTCCCCACCGAACTGACCAAGTACACCGGCACCACCCAGACCAGCCCCTGGGGCGCCTACGACCAAGGCGCCTTCACCACCTCCGGCACCCCCACCCCCATCCTCGACTGCTTCGCCCAATAATCACCCTGGCAGCCAACTCTCTATCCCTCAGGTATTTATAAAAAGTAATCGTTCAATTTTTGTACGATTACTTTCTGTATATTCCTGTCAATCAGACGGTTATGCCACATTCGTTTTTTCCTATAGTAGAAAAAAAAAGTATGATTAAGCTCTCGCCGAAGGATGCGCAATCCATCACAGAATCTTAATCATTTTTTATAGAATCCATGCAAATATACGGTTCTGTTGGCTCAATAGAAAAAAACGGTTGTTTTTTGTTTTCGTATCTACGCAACAAGCGGGTTGTTTTCGAGCAAAGACGGAAGCAAATGGTGCTGGTCGGGACTCATACCGTCACAGGTCCACATTTTTTCTGTGACCTGCAACGGCAATCAAGCTTCTGTGCGTTCTAACGTCGCAGGTCGGCCGATTTTTACAGACCTGGGACACCCACTTTTGATATTGATCCATAATTTTCCGGATAGGGGTAGATACGTGCCTCCGCTCAAAAGGTGGAAAGGGGGCTCACCCGGTCGCTTGACGTCTCAACTCCTCCTTTTCCGGGCACTTCGGCCCGGAACGTCGTCGAACAAGTTCCGTCATCCCGCTGGCGCGGGACCGCTCCCTGCGCAATCCCTCGCACGGACCCCTTTCCACCTATTCGCTCCGACACGCATCTACCCCTGTCCTCAACAACTTCTCTTATTAGCAAGGCGCCTGCAGGTGCCCGGCGGAGGCCGTGTCTTCGGGCTTGCCCCGTAAAGGTGAACGGCACCCCTCCCCAAGGGTGCCGTTCGGTATATAAAACGAACTTAACAATTGGACATGAAATTGCTTTCAGTGTCCGAGAACAAAGTTACAATCTTTTATCTGCAAAACAAAGATTTCTTACAGTTTACTTCAATTAAATATTTTTAATTTAGAGACTGTAAGTATAAGGTCTTTATAACAAGGCTATTACGGAATCATAGTAGCGACGGGAGACGGGGATGGGTTTGGTGCCGTCGCGGTCCAGTTGGGCCAGAGCGTAGCCGTTGGCGTCTTTTCGTAGCAGATCTACATGACGTGCATTGATGAAGAAGGAACGGTGGCAGCGCACCAGTCCGTGGCGGGCCAGAGATTCTTCCAGGGCGCGCATGGAGGAGCGCAGGGTATAGTCCCTTGCCCGACCGTTGTCCAGATAGACGATGTGGACATAGTTGTCTTCGGCCTCTATATATAAGATAGCTTCTGAAGAGATGGCCAGTTTGAAACGTTTTTGCTCGTCGTAAAAACGGATAATGGTACGCTCATCAATTACGGGAGCCACGCTGGGGCGCCTTTCCAGGACGAAAATTTGGATGGCAAGGGTAAGGATGGATAACGGAAAAACCAGAATGCCGGCCGTATACAGCACACAGAGCGACATGGTGGAAAAATAGGTTCTGATACCAGCCCAGCCGATACCCATAGGGATGGACATGAGCAGTCCGCACGTTACTACTTCCCCTACACACCATAGAATATAGAGTGACCACCCCAGATCCAGCACTCGTCGCAGAAGGTATAGCAGCATCCGGGAAAGAGCCATAACGCCCAATACTATAAGGCTGCAAATCAATAGGTTAAGGGTGTAGCGGCCTTGTCCGACAGCCAAGAAAGAGGAGATGTGGAAGGGATCGTATGCCAGTACAAAGAGGAAATAGAAGACGGGAACGACGGTAAAAAACAGCACGTGGGACGGCATTTTGTAAAAAGTACGGGCAATTGGGGTCATTGGTCACTATTTTATAGGGACAAAGATAATAAATAATTTTAATTCTTCCCAAAATTGCCACTTTCGTCCCAAATATGCAATTTTGGTCCCTTAACTTTAGTACCTACAACATTTTTTTCTCCGGAAAGGGGCCTTCTCCTACTTTTGCAGCGTAACATCAATGAAAAGATTGTCATGAAAAACACCGTCATTCCTATCTTTTTTTCGGTGAACGACGCCTACTCGCCGTTCCTTGCTACTGCCATCAACTCTATCCGGGAAAACGCCTCCCAGGACTACCAATACCGTATTCACGTGCTTACAGACGATATTTCGGTCCGGAATAGGGAGCGGCTTTCTCGCTTTTCTCGGGATGGTTTTCAGGTGGAATTCTATCCGCTTTCTGAGCTCATGCGAAAGCTCCCGGCCGTTCAGAAACTGGAGCAGCACTGCTTCGGGGCCTTTGCTTCGCTAACCATTTACTTCCGCCTGTTCATTCCCGCCCTCTTCCCCCAATACGACAAAGCCATTTACCTGGACGCCGATCTGGTGGTCCCCGGCGACATCTCCCGCTTGTATCGGGAACCACTGGGAAACAAGCTGCTGGGCGCCGTGGCCGACTATTCCATCCAGAAAATCGGCCCTTTTATGCATTATATTGACCAATATGTTGGGGTGGACCACCATAATTATGTGAACTCCGGTGTTTTGCTCTTGAACTGCAAGCGTTTACGGGAGGTGAACCTGAGCGGGCGCTTTCTGGACTGGGTGGAGCGCTATGGCCTGGAAACCGTGGCGCCCGACCAGGACTACCTGAACACCCTGTGCTGGCAGGGCATCCATTACCTGGATCCGGACTGGAACGCCATGCCCTCCGAGTGCCTCCGCTTCATGGACAACCCGCAGATCATCCACTTCAACCTGGCCTCCAAACCCTGGCTCAACGAGAGCGTTCCCTACGACTCCGTTTTCTGGAAATATGCGGCCACATCGGGCTACGAGGCCGAAATCCGCGCCAAGCGGAAGGCTTTCCTGCAAGATGTATCGGCCATGAAAAACTATAAAGACGCCATCAGGCGGCTTATCCGTATGGCGGCCCGACTCACCAAAGCGCCGGTTTCGTTCCGTACCCTCATTCAGGCCACGCCTGCCCTTCGCCTATGCTCCTAGTGACTCCCGGCCGGGTACAGGCCATCGAAAATATCCGCCGGGCGGTGGATGAGGGCCGATTCAACGACAAAACCGAACCCTTCGATCCCCAGTGGAGTCCGGAAGCCCTGAAGGCCGATATCCTGGACTATGTGGCCAAGCTGGACACTCCGGGCTTCCGGCTCAAGAACCTGGCGGCGCGCGCCATTGTGGACCATTGGATCCGGCGCTACAGCGATGGGGTGAACGAAATCGTGGGACTGGAAAAGTTGCAATCCCTGCAGGGCCCGGCCTTTTTAACCAGCAACCACTTTAATCCCTTCGACAACGGCGTACACCGCACCCTGGCCCGCCTCTCCGGACATGGCCCCCTGGCGGCCATCAGCCAGGGCACCAACTTCGTGATGCCGGGGCTCAACGGCTTCGTGCTGCGGAATATCGATGTGATCCCCCTTATTCAGGAGCCCTCCTATATGAACGGCACTTTCCGCACGCTCCTACACAAGCACTTGGACGATAATCACTTAATCCTAATTTATCCGGAACAGGAAATGTGGTTCAATTACCGGAAACCCCGGCCCCAGAAGCGCGGGGCCTTCCTCTTCGCCGCCCAGTATGGCGTTCCGATAGTGCCCACTTTTATAGAAATGGTGGACCTTCCCAAAGACCAGACGGCCGAATTCCGCCAGGTGAAACTGGTGCTGCATGTGCTGGACCCACTGTTCCCGAATCCGGCCCTTTCCGTGCGGGAGAACAGCTTCGCCCTCTGTGAGGCCGATTATCAGGCCAAGAAGGCCTGCTATGAGGCCTGTTACCATCGGCCTTTAACTTACGAATTCTCCCCTTGGGACATCGCTGGTTGGAAAGCTTAACTTTTTTTTATATATTTGCATGTTTGTGAAGAAAAATATTTAAATAATCTTATAAACTATAATTCAGACAAACATGGCACAACACAAGAAAAGAGTCTATCGGTTCGGTGGCAAGCACGCCGAGGGCGATGGCAAGATGAGAGAGTTGCTGGGTGGCAAAGGCGCCAACCTGGCCGAGATGAACCTCCTGGGCATGCCCGTGCCCGCCGGCTTCACCATCACCACCGAGTGCTGCACGGAATATTACCGGCTGGGTGGTGGTTACACCCCTGAACTCAAGGCCGAAGTAGCCGCTGCTCTGGAAGCCACGGAGAAGATCATGGGCAAGAAGTTCGGCGATGAGAACGATCCCCTCCTCGTCAGCTGCCGTTCCGGCGCCCGCAGCTCCATGCCGGGCATGATGGACACCATCCTCAATATCGGCCTGTGCTCCAAGACCATCCCCGGTCTCATCAAAAAGACCGGCAACCCCCGTTTCGTGTACGACGCTTATCGCCGCCTCATCATGATGTACAGTGACGTGGTGATGGAGAAGGCCGAAGGCATCGAGCCCGCCGACGGTCAAGGCATCCGCCAGCAGCTGGACCGCATGATGGAGGAAGTCAAGAAGGCCAACGGTTATAAGAGCGACACCGAGCTCACCGCTGAACAGCTGAAAGACCTCGCCGAGGCTTTCAAAGTGCGCATCAAGGAAGTCCTGGGCGTCGAATTCCCGGACGATGCCAAGGCCCAGCTTTGGGGTTCCATCGGCGGTGTGTTCAAGAGCTGGAATGGCAAACGCGCCATCCGCTACCGTCAGATCGAGCACATTCCGGACGACTGGGGCACCGCTGTGAACGTCCAGTCCATGGTGTTCGGTAACATGGGCGACACCTCCGCTACCGGTGTGGCTTTCTCCCGCAACCCTGCCAACGGCGACAACAAGTTCTATGGCGAATGGCTCATCAACGCCCAGGGCGAAGATGTGGTGGCCGGTATCCGTACCCCCAACCCCCTGAACGAAGCTACCAAGAGCGAAAAGAATAAGAACCTGGCCTCTCTGGAAACCGCCATGCCGGAGGTTTACAAAGAACTGGACGACATCCGCAAGCATCTGGAAGAGCATTTCCAGGACATGCAGGACATCGAATTCACCATCCAGGAAGGCAAGTTGTGGATGCTGCAGTGCCGTATTGGCAAGCGCACCGGTCTGGCCGCCCTGCAGATGGCCGTTGACATGGTAGACGAAGGCCTCATCGACGAAAAGACCGCCGTGATGCGCGTAGCCCCCGCCCAGTTGGACGAGGTTCTGCACCCCATCCTGGATCCGGCTTCCGAGAAGAAGGCTTCCGTGCTGGCTCAGGGTCTGCCCGCTTCCCCGGGCGGCGCCGTGGGTCAGATCGTCTTCACCTCCGAAGACGCCATCAAGTACAACCAGGCCGGCAAGAAGTGCATCCTGGTCCGTGAGGAGACCTCTCCCGAAGACATCGACGGTATGCACGCCTCCGTGGGTATCCTCACCGAGCGCGGCGGCATGACCTCCCACGCCG
>CAMYWP010000069.1 GCA_947302825.1 uncultured Bacteroidales bacterium | reverse complement strand
GGTATTTCCAGAAGGTCATCGCCCAGAGCGGCTCCACCACCCTGGCCTTCCCGGTCGGATGCGATGCCGCGCAGGGCAAGACCAAGGCGCTGCTTGCGTACACCGGTTGTAAGACCATGGACGAGATTATGGCGCTGAGCGAAGAGGAACTTCAGAAGGCGTATGTAGAAGCGGTGGGCAAGTTCACGTCCTGTCCCTACTACGGAACGGAGGTGCTTCCCGAGGCGCCCATCGAACTTTATCGGAAAGGCTACGCAAAGCACATCTCCATTATGGCGGGCAGCACGGCCGACGAGGCCAGGCTGTTCATGGGCGAGGGCGCGATGCTGAGCCTGGAAGAGCAAAAGCTGTTCGCCACACGCGCCGTGGGCGACGCTGCCCAGTGCCTGAAGGAAGAGGACAAGAAGTATTACGAGGAATTCTGGCGGGTCTGCAGGTCACAGGAACCGGGACTTGTCGAGACGGAGTTCATCAATGAGCTTATGTTCAGGGTCCCGATGCTCCAGCAGCTGGACGTGCAGAGTGCGTTTAACAAGACGTTCTGCTACTACTGGTCGTACCCGGCGAGCAATCCGGAGATTGGCGCAGCCCATTCCGTGGAGCTCATGTTCGTGTTCAACATGCGCGGCTTCGGGACAAACAGCGCCTTCAACGGCACCAACAACTCGGATGAGATCTTCACGGCCGTTATGCAGATGTGGACCAATTTCGCCCGCTGCGGCAACCCGTCCACAGACAAGGTGGAATGGAAGGCTTATTCGGCCGACGACCAGAACGTCCTGGACATCGCCGGGCCGGGTGACCTGCGTATCAAGAAGGACCTTCTGGCCGACCAGTACAAGGCCGTCCTCCCTTTGGTAGGTTACTATCAGTTCATGGACAAATACTTTACCCCTCATTACCTTTTGGATATCGTTGCCGCGCGCAAGTAAGAAAGATAATACGATATGTTTGAAAGTGAGAATAAGCAACTGGAAGAGTTTTACAAGAAAAAATCCAATCTGCAACAAAGGCTGAAGAAGGATTTAATAAGAGACGGGATTGCCTACCTTCCCTGCAAGGTTAGCGGAGTTGACGATATCCTCAGTAAATTCAGCACGCCGGGCATAGAGTCCTTGGACAGTGAATTCTCGGATGCACTATTGAATACAGTTGATTGCATTCCCCAGGAGTATCCGCTGGTACTGGAAATACACGGGCCAAAGTTTACCGAAAAAGAGAAGGAAATGATTACGGAGACCATTATATCGGACGCCGATTATATGCTGGGAAAAACAGAGGCCCAAAATAGACATCACAGAAAAGTGTTTTGGAGTATGGTCGCAGGAACCGTGGGGTCGGGAATCTTGCTGGGCGCCATCAAAATTTTTGTTGATGAAATAGCACTTGAGTTTTTCTATGTGCTGTTCTGGCTCTTTGCCGATGCCCTGGTCCGGTATCTTTTCATAGAACACGGGGATTACAAAAACGATAAGATCCGGGCCGGCCGAATTGCCAGTATGAAAGTGGAATTTGTGGAATATAATGGCTAAGAAAGCGGATATAGTCGTTTACGGTAATATCTATACCGTGGATAAAAAGCAGCCCAGGGCCCAGGCAGTGGCCATCTCGGGCGGAATGTTTGATTACGTGGGTGAAAAAGAAGGTGTGAAGGATTATATCGGCGGGCAAACTCAGGTGCTTCATTTCGGGCAGGGCATCATCCTGCCCGGCCTGGGAGAAGGGCACGGCCATGTGGCTCCCGGCGGCACTGAAACGCTTTTTACGGTGCACTTGAACCCTTATGGAACCCGGGAAGAGCATCTGAAAGCCATCCGTGAGTTTGCCCAGAAGCATCCGGAACTGGACGTCATTCAAGGCGCAGGTTTCATGCCCACAGACGAGTATACTTCAGATATGCTGGAAGGCGTCACGGACAGGCCCATCGTGCTGGCCGATATCGGCCACCATTCCTACTGGGTGAACCATGCCGCCATGGACCGCCTGGGTATTGACAGGAATACGCCGGACGTGAGCGACGGCATCATCGTCAGGGACGCGAAGGGCACCCCCGTGGGCTATTTCCGCGAAGGCGCCATGGACCTGCTGAAACCGCTCACCGTCTTTTCCGTGGAGCAGTACAAGGAGGCCGTCCTATTTTTCCAGGAAGAATACCTCGCTCATGGAGAGACCTTGATCCTGGATCCCATCATCAACTGGGACTCCACGGACAACGCGGCGGAGGCCTGTCACCAGCTGGACAAGGAAGGGAAGCTTCGCATGCACATCTTTGCCGCTTACCAGGTTTTCCAGGCCCAGGGGCATAATACCCTGGCGGAAATAGAACATGCGGCAGAGCTCCGGGAGCGTACCTGGGGCCCCATGTTCAGGCTTGCCAATATCAAGGTTCAGGTGGACGGAACCATCGGCCCGCCCCCTGCAACCGCTTATGTGAAAGAGCCTTACAGTGACCCATGGTCCCAGGAGCATCAGCACCGCGGACAACTCCGTTTCGACCTGGAGACCCTCACGGCCGTGTACAGAAGTTCCCACGAGCTGGGCTTCACGGTGCACGCCCATACCATGGCCGACGGAGCACTGGCATTTGCCCTGGATGCCATGGAGAAAGCGCAGGAGCAAACCGGACCGCATAATTACAGGGACGCCGTGACGCATCTGCAACTGGTGGACCCGGCCGACATCTCCCGAATGGCGCGGCTGGGCGTTGTGGCCGTGACGGATCCGCACTGGTTCGGCATGGATAAAGGCTACTTGGATATGATGGCGGCGATTCTGGGGAAGGAACGTGCCGAAGCCCAGCTGCCCATGAAATCCTTCTTTGATGCCGGCGTCGTGGTCACATCGGCCAGTGACTATCCCGTCGAGAATCCGGCCTATCCGCTCCTGGGCATCCAGAAAGGGGTTACGCGAACGGTTATCGGGCAGCCTGACACCCTGCATGCCCCCGCAGAACGGGTTACAGTGGAACAGATGATAGAGGCTGCAACCTTGAATGAGGCCTTCCAGCTCAAGTGCGAAGACAGGCTTGGCAGCATCACGGTGGGCAAAGAGGCCGATATGGTAGTGCTGGGTGAGGACATCACCACCTGCGATCCGCAGCATATTGCCGAATCGCCCGTTTTGCGGACCATGGTGGGCGGAGAATGGGTCTATATAAGCTAATCTGATGTGAATATGATGGCTGAGTCACCATACAAGCTCCCCACTTTCTTCATCGCCCTTTTCTGCTGCTTGGTTGTGTCCCCGGCATGTACCAAAGGTGGCGGGGATAAGCCCGGTGATTCCGGCAAAAAAGCGCTTCTGATCATTTTAGATGGCTGGGGAATCGGTGACAAAAGCCGGGGAGATGTGATTGCGCAAACCTCCACTCCATACTTGGACTACTTGTATGCCAACTACCCTTATACTGAGCTGCAGGCTTCCGGAGAGTATGTGGGCCTGCCCGACGGTCAAATGGGTAATTCGGAAACAGGACACCTCAACATAGGCGCCGGGCGCGTGGTTTACCAGGATCTGGTGAAGATTAACCGCGCCATTGCCGACGGCTCTATCCTGGAAAACCCGGAAGTTAAATCGGCTTTCAGCTATGCCAAGACCACTGGCAAGCGCCTTCACCTGATGGGACTCACTTCCACCGGTGGCGTCCACTCTTCGCTGGATCACCTTCTGACGCTCCTTGATATCGCGGGAAAGTACGGCATCTCGAATTGCTACGTGCACTGTTTCATGGACGGCCGCGATACGGATCCCCGGTCCGGCAAAGGCTTCATCGCAGAGGTGCAGAAGCATATGAATGAAACGGGTATAGGCGCGATTGCGTCCATCATCGGCCGGTACTACGCCATGGACCGTGACAAGCACTGGGATCGCATTAAACTGGCTTATGACCTGCTGGTTAACGGCAAAGGGCGCGAAGTGACTGATATGGTGGAAGGTGTGCAGTCCTGTTACGATTCTCACACGGAGGAGCACAAGAACACGGACGAGTTTATGGAGCCGCTGGTTAACGGCAAAGTAGATGGTCGCATCCAGGAAGGAGACGTAGTTGTCTTCTTCAATTTCCGCAGCGACCGCGCCAAAGAGCTCACCATCGTGCTCACGCAGCAGGATATGGAAGAGCAAGGCATGAAGACCATTCCCAACCTGCAGTACTACTGCATGACTCCCTACGATGGTACCTTTACGGGCGTGCACATTCTCTTTCCCAAGGAGAACGTGCGGAATACCCTCGGCGAATACATCGCCAGCAAGGGTCTGAAGCAGTTGCACGTGGCCGAGACGGAGAAATATGCACACGTGACCTTCTTCATGAATGGCGGCCGTGAAGAACCGTTCGAAGGGGAGGATCGCATCCTGGTGAAATCCCCACAGGTGGCCACCTACGACCTAAAACCCGAAATGTCGGCCTTAGAGGTAAAGAACAAACTGGTTGAGGCCCTCAAAACCAATAAATACGACTGGATTGTAGTGAATTTCGCCAATGCCGATATGGTGGGGCACACAGGTGTTTACACGGCTATCGGGTCGGCTATAACGACGATTGACCAATGTTTGAACGAGGTGGTGGAGACGGCAAAGAAGATGGGCTATGAAACCATTATCACGGCCGACCACGGCAATGCGGACCATGCCCTTAATGCCGATGGCACGCCCAACACAGCCCACTCCGTGAATCCCGTCCCTTTCATCTACGTAACAGAGAATAAAAATGCGGTTGTTCGAAGCGGAGTCCTGGCCGACGTGGCTCCTTCCGTCCTTCATATCATGGGACTTGAACAGCCCGTTGAAATGACTGGCAAATGCCTCATTACTAAATAAATAGAATCATTTAATTACGAACTTGTGTGAAAAAGGTTTTTAGATTTTTGTTTTGCGCCATCCTGATTTGCTCAGCTCTGGCGGAGTTTACCTCTTGCAAGAAGGGTATCCCGACATATGATGTCAATCCACAAGACATTGATTTGGCGGATCTTGAGTGGGACCTTGATTTTCCGTATGAAGTGTTTATGTCTCCGAAAGCGGTACAGAAACTAAAGGACTTTTATGCCGATTTTATTGAGGCACCCGTAAGTGCGATTTCCGATAATACCTATATGGTAATCCTGGACAACCTGAGCGATCTTCCCGAAAAACAGCTGGTAGAGCTTTACGAAGAGGGTGTTGTCATCGCGGTTCTCAACCCTAAGAAGGCAGAGCTCGAAGCCCTTTTCTCACGCAATCCGGAAATGGGCTGCTTCCTGGACGATGACGGAATTGACGGGGCAAAACTTGCAGCTATCAGCAGCTGGAACAATGGCCTTTACATTATTCCGGATGAGGCTCAATTCGCGGAAAGGTACTCCTTCGAGACGGACCATCCCATCGTCCCGGATCCTGCTGATGCCGCAGCGGGCGAAATGGACCCCGACGACCCCGGTTCCTATACCTACGAAGAAGGCCTCAAGTATGATCTCACCTATTATTTCTTCGGCGCATTTCTGGAGGAATTGCTTGCGCAGCAGGCACGCTACGAGGAGGAAGAAGCACAGACCAAAGCCGACACCAAAGCCGACATCAAGAAGATAGCCGGCAAGGCGCACCTCTGGTCTACCGGAACCTTCTCTATCAACGAGGTCTATTTTCGTAGTGATTATCGTTTTAATGGCAGTGCACCGGTCTCTGTCTCCTACGATATCTATCCCATCCATGTGTATGAAGGTGAGAATGGCGCCGGTGACTATTATTTCATGGATATGACGGCCAATGTTGCCAATGATAAGATGTTTCAGGGCAAGAATGCCTACTGGACGGGCGGTTTTCCGGTGTATTTGCGTTGGTGCGGTGCTTACGCAAAAACCTTTAAGGTGAGCAGTTCCCTGATCAACAGCGACAACGATGCGTCGGTGCCCAATACGATGTTCCCGGCAGAAGGTTTCCCGTTCCCCGAAACCATTATCAAGCAAAATGATTATTCAAAATCCAAGACCGTTAATGTGGGATGTGGCGTCAGCGGAAACCTCGGCAAGAAAAAAGGGAAAGGCCTCAGCGGTGGAGGCAGCGTAAGCGTAAATGCCGGCTGGAGCTGGACCGACACCAAACGTTGGACAGTAAAGGATGTGGATGTGGAAAACAGGACAGCGAACAGTTCTGCCGCCTGGGCCCTTACATTTAATGAGCTGCCGAAATTTGAATTCTCGCAGGATCAAGGCTTCAATCTGGGAAATTCACGGGCCTATCGTTCCTCCATGCAGCTTCACGGCTCCTGGGTATGGTACATTCCCGACATGCCGGACGACACAGAGGCAGACCCGCTGCGTGTCAAGATTGAGGTAGAAGGCAACTATGGCTTCATGAAATTCTGGGGGACCAAAGCCGACTTGAACACATACAGTTGGACCTGCAGGTTTACGGATACCAAGACGATGCCCAAGATGGTGAACTTCAAGGCCGGAAATCTGATCTTGAGGAACAATACCGGGAAGTTCATTTCCAACATTATGGTTTACAACAGTAAGGGGCAGGCCATTGTTTCCGACAAGATGTTCCAGAACAACTATCCTGATGGAACCAATATTAATCTGGGCGCCTATAAGTGCACGGAAGACATCATTGTGAAGTTCAAGATGGATGGTCAGACCTATGTTTACAACCTGAACAAGTATGTCAAGACCATATTTAAGGAAGACGTCACACTTTACGCCGCCAACGACTTCAAAGTAGAAAACTAGCAAAAAAACAATGAACAGCATTCTCGAGAGTTTTTACAACAACTTCATAGCCGAAGACCGGTACAGGATGATTCTGGACGGTCTTCAGGTGACGCTCCTTATCACAGTATGCGCCGCTGTCCTGGGCACCCTGCTGGGCGGACTTATCTGCTGGATGCGTATGAGCCGCCACAAGGGGCTGCAGAAAGTGGCCAAAGTGTATATAGACATCATGCGGGGAACGCCCGTGCTGGTGCTGCTCATGCTCATGTACTACGTGGTCATGGCGCCGATGGATGCCACCGGAATCGTGGTTGCCATCGTCACCTTCGGCATGAATACGGCGGCCTATATCGGCGAGATGCTGCGCTCTTCCATCCAGGGCATAGACCGGGGACAGACAGAAGCCGGTCTTGCCCTGGGGTTCACGCAGCGGCAGACTTTCATCAAGATTGTGCTGCCCCAGGTGATCAAGGCGGTGATGCCCGTCTATCAGGGCGAGGTGGTGAGCCTGCTGAAGGGCACCAGTATCGTGGGCTACATTGCCGTGGCCGATATGACCCGCGCGTCGGACCTGATCCGCTCCCGCACCTTCGATGCCTTCTTCCCCATCATCGTGACAGCCATCATTTATTTCTTTATGGCCTGGCTCATCGGCCGTTTGCTCAAGTCGCTGGTAGAAAAGCGGCATCTGAGGGTCCTGGCGGCCGCTGCGGGCTTGTTGACAGGCGCAACCGTGTGCTATGTCCCGGAACTGTTCTCCTCTCCTGAGAAGGCCGAAGTGGCCGATGTTCCCGCCGTTTTCCAAGCCTTGGCCGGAAAAGACGTGGGCGTAATTATCGGCAGCATCCAGGACATCGCCGTTACCGATATGGCTCCGGACGCCCATATTCAGCGAATGGCCACCAACACAGACCTGATAGCGGCGCTGGAGGCCGGAAAGGTGGACATTGCGGGCGGCGAAAGCCTCACCCTTGTCTTCAACAAAGATCTCGCCGCCAGGCTGGATTCCGTCAGCGCCGGCCTCCCAGCCATTCCGGTAGGCGCCTGCTTCCCGCTGGACGGCACTGAGCTGCAACAGGACTTCAACGCCTTCCTCTCCGAAATCCGACGCGACGGTACTTATCAGAAGATTATGGACCGGTGGGCCCAGGCCGATGATCCCTCCTCGCTGGCCGTTCCCCAGCCTCGCGGCAACGGACGCACCATCCGCGTGGCGGCTTTCCCGTCCATGCCTCCGCTCAACTTCATCTGTAACGGAAAGCCGTCGGGTCTGGAACCGGACCTGCTCACGGAATGGGCCAACCGGAGGGGCTGGAAGCTGGAATACCTCATAATGGACTTTGCTGCGCAGATTCCGGCCATCCAGACGGGCAAGGCCGATCTGGCCATGGGCTATATCAGCATCACCGACGAGCGCAAGAAGACGGTTCTTTTCTCCGACGGCTATATCGCGTCGGAAATGATCCTGATTACGCGGAAAGGGGAGTTGGGTATCCTTACGGAACCCTCCCGGCCCCAGTCCCCGCCGCATCAGGACGGTAAATGGTGGCCGTGGGCCCTGGCAGCCCTCCTGGTCCTGGGCCTCGGCGTGTGGGTGATCCTTCGCCGCAGGGCGCTTGCCAAGATGGAGGCCCGCTTCCTGTCTTCAAAGCAGCCCGACGACGCCCCCGTCATCCGCATCTCCCACCTGAAAAAGAGCTACGAGAAGTTGGACGTACTGAAGGACATCAATGCCGACATCCGCCGCGGCGAGGTCATCTCCATTATCGGCCCTTCAGGAACGGGTAAGAGTACGCTGTTGCGCTGTCTGAATCTGTTGGATCATCCCACCGGCGGCAGCATCTATGTAGATGGAAAGAATATCCTGGCCAAGGGCTATCCCGTCCATCTGATGCGCCAGAAGATGGGGATGGTGTTCCAGAGCTTCAACCTCTTCGTGCATAAGACCGTGCTGGAAAACGTGATGATGGCGCCCGTCCAGTTGCTGGGAGAAACTCCGGAAAAGGCGCGTGAGGAAGGTCTTCTGCTGCTTCGCAAGGTAGGACTGGCCGAGAAAGCCGATGTCTATCCTTCGAGCCTCTCCGGCGGTCAGAAACAGCGCGTGGCCATTGCCCGCGCCCTGGCCATGAAGCCTGAAGTCATCCTCTTCGACGAGCCCACATCGGCCCTGGATCCCACCATGGTGGGCGAAGTGCTCAGCGTCATCCGCCAGTTGGCCGACGAAGGCATGACCATGCTCATCGTCA
>CAMYWP010000068.1 GCA_947302825.1 uncultured Bacteroidales bacterium | reverse complement strand
CGTTACCTTCGGCTTCCTGCAGGTGCGCATTGTGCCCGCCGTCTGCTTCATCGGCGTCATCACCTTCCTGCTCAGCGCGGCGGGGGTGAAGGTGGGCAGCATCTTCGGCGAACGCTGGCGCAGGGGCGCTCAGATCGCCGGCGGCATCATCCTCATCCTGTCCAGCCTGAGCGGCGTGCTGCTGTTCTGCGACCTCACCAACATCTACGTGCTCCTGCTGCTGCTGAGCACCCTCTGGTGCGGTGCGCTGGGCTTCGCCGATGACTATATCAAAGTGTTCAAGCACCGCAAGGAAGGCATGAGCGAAAAAGGTAAGCTCCTGGGACAGATTGCTTTGGGATTCATCGTGGGCCTTACCGTGTGGATGAGCCCGGACATCGTGGTCCGCGAGAAAGTGGAGGTGGCCACCAGCATAGAACGCACCCTGGAGACGGAAACCGCCGTTACCAGCGGCCGATACGTGGAAGAGAACGTGGTGAAGAGCACCAAGACCACCATCCCTTTCGTGAAGAACCATGAGTTCGACTACCGGTGGCTTTCCCCCTTCAAGGGCGCCTGGGGCTGGTACTGCAAGTGGGGCCTTTACGTGCTTATGATCGTGCTGGTAATTACCGCCTGCTCCAACGGCACCAACCTGACCGACGGCCTGGATGGCCTGGCGGCGGGGACATCGGCCATAGTGGGCGTTGTGCTGGGCCTCATCGCCTGGCTGGGAGGTAACCTCATCGACTCCAACTTCCTGAATATCATGTATATCCCGGGATCTGGAGAGATGGCGGTGTTCATGAGTGCCTTCGTGGGCGCACTCATCGGCTTCCTTTGGTATAACTCCTTCCCTGCCCAGGTGTTCATGGGCGATACCGGGAGCCTTACCATCGGCGGCATCATCGGCGTGAGCGCCGTGCTCATGCGCAAGGAGCTCCTGCTCCCCCTGCTGTGCGGCATCTTCTTCGCCGAAAGCCTGTCGGTGCTGCTCCAGCGCTTTTATTTCAAAGTCACCAAGAAACGCAACGGCGTGGGTTCCCGCATCTGGAGCATGACGCCGCTCCATCACCATTTCCAGGATAAAAAGGCGCCCGACGGACCGGTCATCTTCCCCAAACCGGTACCGCCGCAGCACGAGGCCAAGATCACCGTCCGCTTTTGGATTATCGGTATCATCCTGGCAGTTAGTACGTTAGCATTGTTGAAGATTCGTTAGTTATGTCAAGAGTAGTTGTATTAGGTGGGGCCGAAAGCGGCGTGGGTGCCGCGGTTCTGGCAAAAGTGAAAGGATTCGATGTGTTCCTGAGCGACAAGGGGACCATCAAGGAGGAATATGCCGCCCAGCTGCGCAAATGGGACATCCCGTTTGAGCAGGGCCAGCATACGGAGGAACTGATACTGAATGCCGAT
Source organism: uncultured Bacteroidales bacterium (assembly GCA_947302825.1). Classification (GTDB taxonomy): domain Bacteria; phylum Bacteroidota; class Bacteroidia; order Bacteroidales; family UBA932; genus Cryptobacteroides. Next base: position 7,576 of record CAMYWP010000068.1, on the reverse strand, counting down.
GAGGTGGTGAAGAGCCCCGGCATCCCCGGCACCGTCCCCATGGTGCAGAAACTGCGTGAAAAAGGCATCCGCGTGGTGTCCGAGATTGAATTTGCCAGCCGATACGACAAAGCCAAGAAGATTTGCATCACCGGCTCCAACGGCAAAACCACCACCACCTCGCTCATCTACTTCCTGCTGCAGAACGCCGGCCTGAACGTAGGTCTGGGCGGCAATATCGGCAAGAGCTACGCTTACCAGGTGGCCACCGAGCATTTCGACTATTACGTGCTGGAAATCAGTAGTTTCCAGCTGGACGACACTTATGATTTCCGGCCCGATATCGCCATTATCACCAACATTACGCCGGATCATCTGGACCGCTACGACCATAAGATGGAGAACTACGTGGCCGCCAAGTTCAAGATTACCCAGAACCTGCGCAGCGACGACTGCTTCATCTTCGACTCCGACGACGCCATAACTGTAGGACACTTGTCCAAGATCGTACTTCGATGCAAGATGCTTCCCTTCTCGCAGGAGAAGGAAGTGGAGCAGGGTGCCTTCTTGAAGAATGACAAGATGGTCCTCCGTTATGACAAGGAGGAGACCGATATCTTCCTGCAGGAGCTGGCCCTGGGCGGCAAGCACAACATCTACAACTCCATGGCCGCCGCCCTGGCCGCCAAGGCCAGCGGCATCGAGAACGAGGTGATTCGCAAGTCCCTGGCCACCTTCCAGCCCATCGAACACCGCCTGGAGCCCGTCCTGAGCATCAAGGACGTGCTGTACATCAACGACTCCAAAGCCACCAACGTGGACAGCGCCTGGTACGCCCTGGAGTGCCAGAAACGGCCGGTGATCTGGATTGTGGGCGGCAAGGACAAGGGCAACGACTACAGCCTTCTGAACGATCTGGTGAAGGAAAAGGTGAAAGGTATCGTGTGCCTGGGCGTGGACAACGCCAAGATCCACGCCGCCTTCGGAGGCATGGTGTCCCGGATGGAAGATGCCTTATCGGCCGATGAAGCCGTGCAGAAGGCGTCCAAGATGGCCGCTGCCGGCGACGTGGTGCTGCTGAGCCCGTGCTGCGCCAGTTTCGACCTGTTCAAGAATTACGAAGACCGGGGCGAGCAGTTCAAGGCTGCCGTCCGTAAATTATAAGCCGATATGAGTGAAGAAGAGAAGACAAGAGGCAGCTTCGTAGGCCATCTCACCAGCTTCATGGACCGCTTCAGCGGCGACAAGGTAATCCTCCTGATTGCCCTGTTCCTGATGCTCATCTCCGTGATCTCGGTGTTCTCGTCTACACCCCGCCTGGCCAACGACATGCGGAGCGACCGGGTCTCCATTATGGTGGACCAGCTCAAGGTGGTGGCGGTGGGCTTTGTCATCATCTTCAGCTTCTACTACTTCGGCAAGGTGGAATGGTACAGGAAGTTGTCCCAGTTCGGCTTCATGCTAAGTTTCGGTATCCTGGCCATCCTGGTGCTGAACCTGAACCTGGGCTTCGTGCGCGCCGGCGAAATCAACGGCGCCCGGCGCATCCTCCTGGTGGCCGGCAAACAGGTACACGTGTACGAGTTCGTGAAACTGTTCATGATCATGTACTTAGGCTGGGCCCTGGACACGTTCAAGAACGGCAATTTCAAATGGATACCGCTGCTGGCCAGCCATAGCAGCCGCCTGTCCTTCCTGCAAAAAGACATCTGGCAGAAGGTTATCTATATCTATCTGCCCATCCTCCTCACCACGCTCATGGTGATGATGGGCTCCAACTCATCGGCCCTGTTCATGGGCGCCATCATGGTGCTCATGGTGCTGGTGGGCGGTATCGACTGGCGCGATATCGGCTATGTGGTGGCCGTGGGCATACTAGGCGTGGGACTCATGTTCGGCGCCTACAAGGCCGGCTGGCTCAAGGAAAGCCGCATCGGCACCGCCATCGGCCGTATTACGCAGGACGATGACGCCACCATGCAGCAATTGCTCAACAGCAAGCGGGAATCGCTGGAATGGCGGCAAGCCCGCGCCAAACTGGACCAGCCCGTGGGCGCCCTCCTGGCCATCAAGGAAGGCGGATTCTTCGGCAAGGGAATCGGCAACAGCACCCAGAAATACCAGGTGCCGGTGATTTTCGGCGACTATATGTTCAGCTTCATCGTGGAAGAGACGGGCCTTTGGGGCGCCACCATCCTCCTGATCCTGTACTTCAGCCTGCTGGCGCGCGGCACCATGGTGGCCAAGGAGTGCGACCGCTATTACGATAAAGTGATCATGACGGGACTCATCATCCTGGTCACCGGGCAGGCGTTCATGCACATGGCCGTGAACGTACACCTGCCGCTGGTGCCCCAGACGGGACAGACCCTGCCGCTGGTGAGCCACGGAACCAACGCCTTCCTGGTGTTCAGCGTGGTCTTCGGCATTCTGCTGTCCATCTCCAAGGATGCCCGGGAGAACATGGCCCGGCGCGAGGCAGAGGCCGCTCCCCTCATCGAGCACAACCCCGAAACCAATTGGACACAAGATACTACTGTATAATGGATTATAAGGCAATTCGAGTGATCATCAGCGGCGGCGGAACGGGCGGGCACATTTTCCCGGCCGTGTCCATCGCGCACAAGCTCAAGGAGCTCAATCCTGCCACGGAGATCCTCTTTGTAGGGGCCGATGGCAAGATGGAAATGGAAAAGGTGCCGGCCGAAGGCTTCGAGATCGTGGGCCTGCCCATGGTGGGCATGCAGCGCCGCCTGAGCATGAAAAACCTCATGAACAACCTCACGGTGCCCTTCCGCGTGCTGGACAGCGTGCGCCGGGCCAAGGCCATCATCAAGGGCTTTAAGCCCGATGTGGCCGTGGGCGTGGGCGGTTATGCCAGCGCTCCCCTGCTGTGGGCCGCCACCGGTATGAAGATTCCCGCCGTAATCCAGGAGCAGAACGGCTTTGCCGGCCTCACCAACAAGCTGCTGGGCAGCCGTGTCCAGTCCATCTGCGTGGCCTACGAAGGCATGGAAAAATTCTTCCCGGCCGATAAGATCGTCCTCTCCGGCAATCCTATCCGTGCCGCTGTCTCCCAGCCCGCCACGCCGCAGATGAAGGCCGAAGCCATGGAGCATTACCACCTGGACCCCGCCAAGAAGCATATCTTCGTGGTGGGCGGCAGTCTGGGCAGTGGAACGCTGAACCGCGCCATGAAGCACTGGATCCAGGACGGATGCCCGGATGGAGAAGGCGTGGAAGTGATCTGGCAGTGCGGCAAATACTATAAGAAAGACGTAGACGCCTTCCTGGCACAGCATCCGGACCTGCAGGGCATCACGGCCTACGATTTCATCGGCCGGATGGACCTGGCCTACGCCGCGGCCGACATGGTGATCTCCCGCAGTGGTGCCAGCACCGTGAGCGAGCTCTGCGCCATGGGCAAGGCTACCGTATTCGTCCCCTCCCCCAACGTGGCCGAAGACCACCAGACGCACAATGCCATGGCCCTGGTGCGCAAAGACGCCGCCCTGCTGGTGAAAGACAGCGATGCCCTGGACGAGCTCATGTCCACCGCCCTGGCGTTGGTAAAGAGCCCCGACCGGCTGGCCAAGCTGGAGAAGAACGCCCACGCCATGGCCCTCACCAATGCAGCCCAAATCATCTGTGACGAAGTCTATAAACTGGTATGAAGAACGTATATTTCATCGGCATCGGGGGTATCGGCATGAGTGCCCTGGCCCGTTATTACAAGTTCAAAGGCTACGCGGTGGCCGGTTATGACCGCACCCCGTCGGACCTCACCTTCGCCCTGGAACGGGAAGGGATCGACGTGCACTACCAGGATTTGCCGGACGAACTGCCCACCGACAAAAATGAAACGCTGGTGGTGTACACGCCCGCCGTTCCGGCCGATCTGGCCGAGCTGGTGAAAGCCCGCGAAGAAGGATACCTGGTGCTGAAGCGTTCCCGCACGCTGGGCGAGATTGCCCGCGGCCAGCACTGCCTGGCGGTGGCCGGCACGCACGGAAAAACCACCACCTCCACCCTCATCGCCCACATCCTCACCCAAAGCGGAGCGGGCTGCAGCGCCTTCCTGGGCGGCATTTCGCGCAACTACGACACCAATCTGCTGATGTCGGAGAACAATACCATCGTGGCCGAGGCCGATGAATTCGACCGTTCCTTCCTGCAGCTGTTCCCGGAGATTGCCGTGATTACGGCCGTGGATGCCGACCACCTGGACATCTACGGCGATTATGCCCATGTGGTGGAAGCCTTCAAAGCTTTCGCTTCCCAGGTGAGCGGAACGCTCATCGCCAAGAAAGGCACACCCATCGGTCCGGAAGACACAAAAGCCAAATTCTTAACCTATCACTATACAGACAGCAGCGCCGATTTCTATCCCATCAACCCCAAGGCCGATATCTACGGCTGCTTCCACTACGACCTGCACACCCCTTCCGGTGTGGTGTCGGACATCCGCGTGGGAGCACCCGGCTGGGTGAATGCGGAAAACAGCGTTGCTACCGCAGCCGTGGCCCTGACGTACGGCATTAACCCCGAGGCCGTGAAGGAGGCTATCGGCACGTTTGAAGGCGTGAAACGGCGCCTGGAAGTGCACGTGAACACGCCTCAGCTGTCCTATGTGGACGATTATGCCCACCATCCGGCCGAACTGACATCGGCCATCACTTCCCTGCGCGACATTTTCCCGTCCCGCAAGCTCACGGCCATTTTCCAGCCGCACCTGTACACCCGCACGCGGGACTTCGCGCCGGAATTCGCCGCCGCGCTATCGCTGGTGGACAAGCTCATCCTGCTGGACATCTATCCCGCCCGCGAAGAGCCTATTCCGGGCGTCACGTCCGAAATCATTTTCAAGGACGTCACCGCTCCGGAGAAGGTCTTGCTCAAGAAAGAGGAACTGATGGATTACCTGGCCGATGAACCGCTGGATGTGCTGGCCACCTTCGGCGCCGGCAACATCGACCGCTTCATCGAACCTATCACCAAGCTGTTGAATTCACGCCTATGAAACCTATAGCCCGTCGGGGCCTGGGGCTCCTACTCATCATTTGCTGCGGCTTGCTCTGGATGTTGTCCGTGAGCATGGCGCGGCATCTGCGCCGTACCAGGACCTGTCAGGGCAAAGGCAGTTTGGAAGTGATTGTGACCGACAGCCTGGAGCGTCGCTTCGTGACCCGCGAGGACATTGAATCCTGGCTGGACAAGGAGTACAGGGCTTATGCCGGCCTTCCGATGGACAGCGTGGACCTGGACCGCATCGAGAAAATCATTTGCGGCCACAGCGCCGTGCGCGACTGCGAAAGCTGGCTCACCGACGACGGCATCCTGCATGTTTCCCTGAGCCAGCGGCAGCCGGTGGTCCGCTTCCAGGATGGTTCCAACGGCTATTACTCCGACAGCGAAGGATTCCTGTTCCCGCTCCAGTCCCGCGGCAGCGTACAGGTGCCCGTGATTGACGGCGCCCTGCCGCTCACGGTTCCCCGGGGCTTCAAGGGTCCCGTTACGGACGCGGAGCAGCAGGCCTGGCTGGCCCGGATCCTGAACCTGGTGAACTACATGGACGGAACTGTGTGGCAGCAGAATCTCAGCCAGATTCACGTGAACAAGGACGGCGACCTGGTGCTGTACCCGCGCGAGGGGAAGGAGCGCTTCCTCTTCGGCTCCCCCACCCAGGTGGAAGCCAAGTTCGCCCTCATGGAGGCGTATTACGAAAGTGTGGCGCCTTCCAAAGATCCCGGATGGTACTCCCTGGTGGATGTACGTCACCGTAAACAACTGGTTTGCAGAAAATAAAACACTACGATATGGAAGAAAAGTATATTGCATCGATTGATCTGGGCAGCTCCAAATTCGGACTCTGCGTCGCCCGCGTGAACGGGGAAGACATCCAGATTGTTTACTACAAGGAGACCCCTTCCGAGGGCATCCGCACCAGCCTCATCGCCAACCCGATGAAGGCCGCCGCCCGCCTCAAGGAAGCCATCCGGGAGGCGGAAAAGGAACTCATGATCCAAATCCTGCAGGTGGTGGTGGGCATGCCCCGCAGCGAGGTGGCGCAGGTAACCGCCGCCGCCCGCATCGCGCGAACCAACGCCGACGACTACATCTCCTCCGAGGAAGTGGACAACCTCAAATCCATGGCCCTGGAGACCTATCCCCTCTCCAACCCCGAACGGCAGATCATGTACGGCGCCGTGGCCCAGTCCTTCTCCATCGACGATGAGATTCAGTTGGTGGAAAACGAGGTGGTGGGCACGCTCAGCAGTTCGCTGGAAGGCAATTTCAAGGTGTTTTTCGGCAACCGCAGCGCCACCACCGCCCTGGACAAGATCTTCAACCAGCTGGACATTGCCATCGCCAAGAAATACTTCCTGCCGGAAGTGGTGGCCCACGCCGTCCTCACCGAAGACGAAATGGCCAGCGGCGTGGCCCTCGTCGACATCGGCGCCGGGGTTACTTCCGTATCCGTCTACCACGGGGGCATCATGCGCTACTACGCCTCCATTCCCTTCGGCGGAAAGGTGATTACCAACGACATCCGCACCGAATGCTCCATCTCGGAGGATCTGGCCGAAAAGATCAAGAGGCGCTTCGGCGCCTGCATGCCCGGCAAACTGGCCTCCCTGAGCGAGAAAGTGCTGCAAATCCGCCTGGAACCGCCGTTCAAGGAGGTCCCGGTGCGCTATATCTCGGAAATCATCGACTGCCGCTGCCGCGAAATTATCGAGGCTCTGCTGTACTACATCCAGGAAAGCGGCCTACAGAATTCCCTGCGCAGCGGTCTGGTGGTCACCGGCGGCGGCGCCGAACTGGCCAACTTCATCCCGCTGGTAAAGGATAATTCGGGCTATGAGGTCCGCCAGGGCTATCCCCGCTATATGTTCTCCGCTTCCGTGGGCAGCGGCGTGTATTCCACATCGGCCACATCGGCCATCGGAATGGTGCTGGCGGCCAAGGAAGACCACCTGCCCGACTGCGTCACCAAGCCGGAGATCCCGGAGGAACCGGTAGAGGAAGAGATGGTGGAAGTGGAAGTGACCGATGAGACCCCCACCGTGCCCGACGGAGCGCTCTTCGCCCCCGAGGAGTTCGGCGAGGCCATTCCCATTGAGGAGAAGCCCAAGCCGACCCCCAAGACCAAGAAGGTGAAAGTGACCAAGAAGGAAGGCACCGGCATCCTGTCCATCTTCTGGAGCAAGGTGGAAAAAACAGCCCTGAAAGTTTATGACAAAGCCAATGAGGAGGAATAAGCCATGAAATACGATCTCGACACCAATATCGTTCCCAACGACTGGACGCAGGAAAACGCCATTATCAAGGTAGTGGGCGTGGGTGGCGGCGGCTGCAATGCCGTGAACTACATGTATCGGCAGAACATCCAGGGCTGCAGTTTCATCGTGTGCAACACCGATGCCCAGGCCCTGCAGAACAGCGAAGTACCCGTCAAGATCCAGATGGGCCAGAACGGCCTGGGCGCCGGCACCGATCCCACCGCCGGCCGCAACGCCGCCCTGGAAGCCCAGGACGAGATTGCCCGCAAGGTACTGGACAACGGCACCGAGATGCTCTTCATCACCGCCGGTAT
>CAMYWP010000067.1 GCA_947302825.1 uncultured Bacteroidales bacterium | reverse complement strand
CCTGCCCCAGTGGGTGAAAGACCCTTACAAGCGCTTCCTGGAGAACAAACTCCGCGAGCACTTCGACTTCTGCGGCTGTCCCATCCAGGTTTACACTAGAGCCAAATAATATGTTTGATGCAGTGAAAGTCAAGGACGCATGCGTCCGGTGGATCCGGGACTGGTTTGAAGAAAACGGCCCGGGATGCAATGCCGTGCTGGGCATCTCCGGCGGCAAGGACAGCAGCGTGTGCGCAGCCCTCTGCGCCGAAGCCCTGGGGAAAGACCGCGTGATCGGCGTAACCATGCCCAACGGCGTGCAGCCGGATATCGACGACTCTTTCCGCCTCATCAACCACTTGGGAATCAAACGGTACAATGTGAATGTGGGCCCGGCCTTCGATGCCCTGATGGCCGAAGTGGAAGCCCAGCTGGGCGGTCCTGCCAGCCGGCAGACTCATATCAACATGGCACCGCGCCTGCGCATGACGGCGCTTTATGCCATCTCCCAGAGTAACAACGGCCGCGTGGTGAACACCTGCAACCTGTCGGAAGACTGGGTGGGCTACAGCACGCGTTACGGCGATGCCGCCGGCGACTTTTCGCCGTTGGGCGGCCTTACCGTACAGGAAGTGGTGGCCATCGGCAAAGTGATGGGCCTGCCCATCGACCTGGTGGAAAAAACGCCCTCCGACGGCCTTACGGGCAAAACGGACGAAGACAACCTGGGGTTCACCTATGCCGTTTTGGACAAGTACATCCGGACGGGCGTGTGTGAAGATCCGGACACCCAGGCGCTCATTGACAGGAAGCACGTGATGAACCTGTTCAAGCTCAAGCCCATTCCGCATTTCGAGCCGGAAATCTAAACCATGACCCGCCGTATCTTTCTGTTCGCGCTGCTCTTGGCGCTGGCCATGCCCGTGTCCGGGCAGGTGATTCACGGGGCCCACGGAGAGAGTACGGAAGCTATCTGGTACCAGGGGAGGCCCCTGTTGATTCAGCATCTGGATTCCCTGGGGAATACGCTCAGTATGAAGGCTTATGCCTACGGACCGGAGAGCGCATATCCTTCTTATGTAACCGTTTTCAAGGACGAAAAGAATTGGGAGCGGAGGTCTTATACCTATTCCGGAGACCAGGTTCTCACAATGGCTGTCCATGGTCCTTCCGGACTCAAAGTCACCCTCTCCCGGCTGGAGGCCAATAACACCGGCCATGCCCGCTGGAAACCCATGCCTCCGGCGCCGGATCCGCTGGCCGAGTGGCAGTTGGCCCTGGAAGCCAGCCGCCTGTGCGAAGGAGATCGGCTCCTCTCCCCGGATCCCCTTGACGGGAATTCTTTCCTTTTTAGTGCCGATGGCCGTTTCCTAAGCCGCGTACAGTCGGGCTATGAGGATGGTTCCCTGATTCTGTGGCAGGGAGAAGGCCGGATGCCCGTTGTGGCCCGGTTCTCCGACCCCGGCTACGATCCTTCCCATGTGGGACCGGAAAATCGGGCCCATCTGGTCAGCCATGAAGAGATTAACGATGCCATGGTGAAATGCGGGGCAGGCGGCGCCATTTTTACGGGCTTTTTCCCGGGCTGCTATTATCTTTATAAGAACAGCGCTTATGGCGGACTTCTGGATTTTGCCGTCCGGCCCGAATATGGCCTCTCTCCGGATACGTACTATGTGGCGGATACGCAGGAAGAGGGCACAGTGGCCTACAATCACTTCAATTACGGTAATTTCCTCTGGGGGGCATCGGCCCGGGAATTGACGGTCCCTCTGTGGCTCACGCAGCTGGGCGCTCACGTGAACAACTTCTTCCTTTCACCGGACAGCCGTTTCCAGCCGGATTCGCCGGACGACCAGTTCTCTATCAAGGCTGGCTTTCACTGGCGGTAGACGGAGATTCTTCTATTCTGACCAGCACCTCGCTCTCCTGCAGGCGCATGTTTTTGTCGAATATGTCGTGCCGCACATAGCCTATGCCGGGCGCATAGTAATTGTCCTGCCAGTTGTCGGGGTGGTGGAAAGGTGCGTCTTCTTCTTTATGCTCCCGCACCACCATGCAGTCGAAGGTGCCGGCAGGCGTGGTGATGGTTTCCCTGCGCAGTACGCGCCGGTCGGTCAGGTGGAAATAGGCGTGAAGGCCGGCTACGGTCACGGTACAATGGGTATCTGCGAGGGTGTCGCCGGGCTGAATATCGGCCGGAAGCAGAGCCCAGGATTCCGTAGCCTCCACCTTGGTTTTGGATAACATGTTCCGGACAAATCCTTTCACGGTTTCTCCAAAGTTCAATTTCAGTTCTCCATTGGGAGTGATGAGGGTGGTTTGAGTGGCGCGGCCGCCGTACATTTCGCTGCCGTTGGCTTTGGCCATGGTAACGGCATATTGAACTACCTGCCCTTCTGCGGTGGTCTGGTTGGATTCTATCTCAAAAAGCGTGGTCTGGATGAGCTTGGTGGAGCGCGCCTTGTGCCGTTCGTAGTAAAGCCGGGTGCCGGGACGGGTACAGAAATAAGGCTCTTGGGCCAGGAGCGAAAGAGTAGCAAGCAGCGCGACAAGAAGTACAATGCCTTTTTTCATCGAGATAAAATTTGGCAAAAATACGCATTTTTTTCTATATTTGTAGGAAATGGAAACGGCTTGGAGGACAGGCAATACATAGACTTGCTGGAACTGCAAACCAGGATCAAGGAGAGCATCGCCGATGCCTTTCCAGGCCGATATTGGGTCAAGGCGGAAATAGCCTCCTGGAGCCCGCGGGCCAACGGCCACTGCTACCTGAGCTTGAGCCAGAGCCGCGGGGGCAAGTCCGTAGCGGAAGCCCGCGCCATGATCTGGAAGTGGCACTATCCCACGCTCAAAGCCCTGTTCGAAGAGCAGACCGGCCAAAGCCTGCAGGCCGGCATCACCGTGCTGGTGCGGGTGCAGGTGAGTTTCAGTGAACTGTACGGCGTTTCGCTGTACATCGACGACATAGATACTTCCTTTACCCTGGGCCAGCAGGCGCTGGAGCGCAAACGCAACATCGAACGGCTGCAGAAAGACGGCTACATGGATATGCAGAAGGAACTGGCGTTGCCGGAACTGCCTTATCGGCTGGCGGTGATCACCTCCAATACGGCCGCCGGTTACCAGGACTTCCGCCGTCACCTCCTGAACAACCCGGAGGGTTACGCTTTCCAACTGGACCTGTACGAGGCCCTTATGCAGGGCGAACAGGCGCCGTCTTCCATTATGGACGCCCTGGAAGAAGCGGCCGAAGAAGGCTACGATGCCATCCTGATCCTTCGCGGCGGCGGCAGCGAACTGGACCTGGCCTGCTTCGACGATTACGAATTGGCCATAGCCATAGCTACCTGTCCGGTTCCCGTGATGACCGCCATCGGCCATGACAAAGACCTGCACATAGTCGATATGGTGGCCAATACCTTTGTGAAAACCCCCACGGCCCTGGCCGATCTGTTCCTGGATGCCTATGCTGCGCAGGATGCCCTGCTGGACCGCATGGCTCAGCGCATCGGCGGCGGGCTCCTGCGTCTGGTAAACGAAAGCGAGCTTCGTCTGAGCCGCGCCGAAAGTTCCGTTTCGCAGGCCGTCCAGCGGCGTATCGGCGCCTTGGAAATGCGCCTGCAACGCATTGTAGGCCGCATTACCAGAGGGCTGTTGCAAAAGTATACCCAGGTGGCCCGGCTTGCGGATAACGTGCAGCATCGCCTGCAGTTTGCCGCCGCTGCGCGGGTGAGCCAGGAGGTGAGTGCCCTGGCATTGAAGGAAGCCCGTATCAGGGCCACGGACCCGCGGAACATCCTCTCACTGGGCTATGTACTGGTTACCGGCAAGGATCACCAGGTACTCAAGACGGTGAACAGGGTGGCCGTGGGAGACCGTATCGGCGTCCGTTTCCAGGATGGTTCCCTTACCGCCAAAGTAGATGAAATTTACGCGGAACAAGTTGATAATAATAAAGTTAACATAGCATGAGCGAAAAATTCGATTACGCGAAAGCCATAGCGGAGCTGGAAGAGATTGCCGCCAAGGTGGAGAATCCGGAAACCAAACTGGACGACATAGATGCACTTGTAGCACGCAGCAAAGTGCTTCTGGACGAATGCAGGAAGTATCTTCGCACCGTGAAGGAAAAGATAGACTCCATAGGTGATTGATAACGAACTAATACAGAACCCGATATGAAAAAGATTTACGAGACCGACCCCTGGCTCATGCCGTACAAGGACGCTATCGACGCCCGGCATGAGCACATCTGGCAAACCCTGAAGCACATTGCCGGCGACGGCCCGCTGAAGGATGCCGTAAACAACCACATGTTCTACGGCCTGCACCAGTGCGCCGACGGCAGCTGGGTGTTCCGGGAGTTTGCTCCCAATGCCAATAAAATCTTCCTCATCGGCGATTTTAACAACTGGAAGCGCACGGACGGATATGCCCTCCAGCCCCTGGGGAAGGGCAACTGGGAGCTCAAGGTCCCGGAAATGTTCCTCCGGCACGGCCAGCTGTACAAGCTGTACATCGAGTGGCCCGGCGGCGGGGGAGAGCGCCTGCCTTCTTATGCCACCCGTGTAGTGCAGGACGAAGTAACCAAGGTGTTCAGTGCCCAGGTATGGGCGCCTGCCAAAAAGTATGTCTGGAAGCACGGTCACGCCGGCAAGCGGCCGCATCCGTTCATCTATGAATGCCACATCGGCATGGCCTCGGAAAAGGAAAAGGTGGGCAGCTTCGAGGAATTTCGCAAAGACGTGCTGCCGCGCGTGAAGAAACTGGGCTATGACACCATCCAGATCATGGCGCTGCAGGAGCATCCGTATTACGGCTCCTTCGGCTATCAGGTGAGCAATTTCTTCGCCCTGAGCTCCCGTTTCGGAACGCCTGAGGAATTCAAGGCCCTGGTGGACGACGCCCACGGTAAAGGCATTGCCGTGATTATGGACATCGTGCACAGCCACAGCGTGAAGAACACCCTGGAAGGCCTGGCCGAATTCGACGGCACGGATTATCTCTACTTCCACGGCGGCCCTAAGGGCGACCATCCCGCCTGGGGCTCCCGCTGCTTCGACTACGGCAAGGACGAAACCCGCTATTACCTGCTGTCCAACGTGAAATACTGGATGGAAGAATACCACATCGACGGTTTCCGCTTCGACGGCGTTACCTCCATGCTGTACTGGGACCACGGTCTGGGCAAGGATTTCGGCAATTACGGCCTGTACTTCGACGGCGGCGTGGACGAAGACGCCGTCATCTACCTGTCCCTGGCCACCCGCCTGGTGAAGGAGATGAATCCCAACGGCATCACCATCGCCGAGGATGTATCGGCCATGGCGGGCCTGGCAGCGCCCTTCGAGGCCTTCGGCGTAGGCTTCGACTTCCGCATGAGCATGGGCGTGGCCGACCACTGGATCAAGTGGATCAAGGAACGCAGCGACGAGCAGTGGTCCATGGGCGAAGTCTGGTGGGAACTCACGGGCAAGCGCGCGGAGGAAAAGACCATCTCCTACGCCGAATGCCACGACCAGGCCCTGGTGGGCGACAAGACCATCATCTTCCGCCTCATGGACAAGGAAATGTACTTCTGCATGAACAAGGGTTCGCAGAACGGCCTGGTGGACAGGGGTATCGCCCTGCACAAACTCATCCGCCTGGTCACGGCCGGCACCGCCGGCGACGGCTACCTGAACTTCATGGGCAACGAATTCGGCCATCCCGAATGGATCGACTTCCCGCGCGAGGGGAACGGCTGGTCCTTCAAATATGCCCGCCGGCAGTGGTCTCTGGCCGATAATCCGGCGCTCCGCTACGGCGATCTCCGCCAGTTCGACGAAGATATGGTGCACCTGCTGCGCCGCGAAGGCGTCCTGAACGAACGCCCGGAACTTTTAGTGGCCGACGAGCAGAAGAAAATCTTGATTTTCAAACGGAAAAACTGTATCTTTGCGCTGAATTTCTCGCCCGCCGGTTCCTACGCCGATTATGGCTTTTCCGCACCGGCCGGCACGTACGTGAATGTACTGGACAGCGATGCTCCCCAGTACGATGGTTATAACCGTTTGCAAAGCGGAGAAAAACACGTGGCTGTGCCCGAGAGATGCCCGAACGGCAACCAGGCCTACGACCACACCCTGAAGGTGTATCTGCCGGCCCGGTGTGCTATGGTTTTGAAGCAAGTATAAACACATATTTATGGCTTTTCTGAAATTCAACAAGTCTGAACTCGTCAATCTCGAGTATTCCCTGAAGCGCGAGATTATCCTGGCGAACAAGACCGGCGCGTACTGCAACACGTCCATCGTGACGTGTAATACGCGGCGCTACCATGGCCTGCTGGCCGTTCCGGTGGAGCAGTTCGACGGATTCCGGCACATCCTGCTGAGTTCCCTGGACGAAAGCATCACCCTGCGCGGCAAGCGGTTCAACCTTGGCATCCACTGCTACGGAGACATCTACGAGCCCCGCGGGCACAAGTACATCGTGGACTTCGACGCAGACCCGGTTCCCGCCATCACCTACAAGATCGGTGAGATTGTCTTCCGCAAGGAGATCGTGCTGAGCCCGGATGAGAACCAGCTCCTGATCAAGTACGAGCTCCTGAACGCTCCTTCCAAGGTAAAGCTGGAACTCAAGCCTTTCCTGGCGTTCCGTAACTTCCACGCCCTCACCGGGGAGAATGGGCAGGCCCGCACGGACTACAAGCCCGTGGCCAACGGCGCCGCCTTCAACATGTATCCCGGCTTCCCGGACCTGAACCTGCAGCTGAGCACTTCTGCATCGGCCTTCAAGTACAATCCGGTTTGGTACAAGGGCATCACCTATTCGGACGAGATGCGCCGCGGTTACGACTGCCGCGAAGACCTCTGGGTCCCCGGCACTTTCGAGACGGAAATGAAGGCGGGGGACACCCTGGTGTTCAGCGCCACCGCCGGTGAACCGGCCGTGGCCACCCGGCTCAAACGCAAATTCACCGCCACGGTGGAAAAGATCGGCCCCATCACGTCCTTCCAGGACCAGCTGGTGCGCCAGTGCAATTCCCTCATCCGGGAAGACGGCGGCATCAAGCGCATTGTGGCGGGTTACAGCTGGCTGTTTACCGGCCTGCTGCGCGAAACCCTGCAGTCACTGGCCGGCCTCACCCTGTACGGCAAGAATAGCCCCGAAGAGTTCGAGGTTATCCTGGACAACCTAATCCAGGCCAACCAGGAGCGCCTGAGCCGCCGCACCACACAGGTGGAGGCTCCGCTGTTCCTGGCCGTCACCCTGCAGCAGTACATCGCCTACGGCGCCTCCGACAAGCAGGTGTGGGCCAAGTACGGTCCGGTGCTCAAGAGCATCCTGGAAAGCTACCTGCCCGGTGTGCGTCAGGAAGTGGCCATGCAGCCCAACGGTCTGCTCTGGGCCCAGAAGGACGGAGTTGCCCTCACCTGGATGAACGCCTATATCAACGGTCGCGCCGTTACGGAGCGTGCCGGTTATCAGGTGGAGACCAACGCCCTGTGGTATAACGCCATCGCCTTTGCCCTGGAGCACGAGCGCAAGAACACCGCTTTCTACAAGAAGTGGATCACCATCAAGGAACTCGTAGAGCAGAACTACCAGCCCATGTTCTGGAATGCGGATCTGGGCTTCCTGGCCGATTATGTGGATAACGGCGGCCAGCACATGGAACTGCGTCCCAACCAGCTGTGGGCCGTTTCACTGGACCACCGCTGCGTGGACGACGAAGTGGTGGGTGAAGTGATGCGTGTAGTGAACGCAGAACTGGTGACCCGCCGCGGTATCCGCACCCTGAGCCCGCGCGACATCCGCTATAAGGGCGTGTACGAAGGTTCCCAGATCCAGCGCGACGAAGCCTACCAGAACGGCTGCGCCTGGCCTTTCCTGCTGGCGCAGTACTGCTATGCCAGCTTCAACATGATGGGCAAGAACTTCATCCGCCGGGCCGAATGGCTCACGGAAGGCTTCTACGAAGACCTCTCCAAGCACGGCGTGGGCTGCTTCAGCGAACTCTACGACGGCGACCCGCCGCACGAGCCTCACGGCGCCATCTCATCGGCCATGACCACCGCCGCCCTTCTGAATATCAACTGGCTCATCGAAAAATACAGGGAGGAATAAGCAATGAGAGTACTAATGTTCGGTTGGGAGTTCCCTCCCCATATCGCAGGCGGTCTGGGTACGGCCTGTGAAGGTATCGTAAAAGGCCTGGCCTATAATGGCGTGGAAACCCTGTTCGTGATGCCGTCGGCCTCCGGCGACGAAGACCAGAGCGCCACCACCATCATCAACGCCTCGGACGTTCCCGTAGACACCGTATCCGAGAGCGTGGAAGAATACCTGGACAAGGTGAAATTCATCCACATCGGCTCCAACATGATCCCTTACGCCAATCCGGAGGAATTCTCCAAACTGGTGGAAGAGGAGAAAAAGCGCCAGGTGAAGGATTTCGCCATCAGCTATGGACAGAAATACAAGTTCTCCGGCAAATACGGCAAGAACCTCATGGAGGAAGTGGCCCGCTACGCCATGGTGGGCGGCACCATCGCCATGCAGCGCAAGGACGACTTCGACGTCATCCACGCCCACGACTGGCTCACCTATTACGCCGGCATCGCCGCCAAGGAACTTACCGGAAAACCGCTGGTAATCCACGTGCATGCCACCTCCTTCGACCGTGGCAGCGTGGATAACATCGATACCCGCGTGTTCGCCATCGAGCGCAAGGGCATGGAAGTGGCCGACAGGGTCATCACCGTGAGCGACCTTACCCGCAACATCGTCATCACCCGCTACGGCATCGACCCCGGCAAGGTGGTCACCGTGCACAACGCGGTAGACTTCAGCGGCCGGGAGAACCTGGTGGTGGAGCGCGGCGTGAAGGATCCCGTGGTCACCTTCCTGGGCCGAATCACCTACCAGAAGGGTCCGGAATACTTCATCGAAGCTGCCGCCAAGGTGCTCAAGCGCACCAAGAACGTCCGCTTCGTGATGGCGGGCAGCGGCGATATGATGAACCGCGCCATCCGTCAGGTGGCCCGGCTCGGCATCTCCGACCGCTTCCACTTCACGG
>CAMYWP010000066.1 GCA_947302825.1 uncultured Bacteroidales bacterium | reverse complement strand
GAGCGGTAGGAGGCGTACATGGCGGCGGTGGTGAGGAGGTGGATCACATCGTAGAAGTCACACCAGGGGGCAAGGCCCAGGTTGAAGATGCTCACAAAAGGAGTCGGGAGTAGCAGTAAGGTGGTGACCAGAAGCAGCTGGCACTCTTTGCGGCGGATGAAACGGAACTGCAGCGGCGTGCTGATCACCACCACGCAGAAGCCGATGTGGGCTTCCATCGGCAGGAAGTCATTGCTGATGACCGTCCAGGCCATCATGCCCAGGGTTACCAGGACCACCATCCCGATCATCCATTTTCTGGGACGGAGCGGCTGGAGGTGATGGGAACGTTCGATGGTGGCCAGTGCAAAACAGGAAAGGGAAAGGATGTTCAGAAGCCAACTGGGATAATTGAACGCCGGGGCCGTCAGGTAAAGCCGAAAACCATGGCTCAGCAGCGCTGCCGAAAGCGTGGCAATGGCCATGAGCAGGAAATAGGCCAGGAAAAGTTGCTGATATATAGTTCTGGGCCGATTCCAAAAGCGGCGGAGTTTAGCCCATTCGTATATGGAGAAGACGCAGATCAGAAGGTCGGTAACCACATACGACGGATCTGCGAGCATGAAACCGGGAAAGAGTTGAACGGGATCCACCATGATTACTTCTTGTGTCACGTTTTATTATTGGAATACAAAGATACTAATAAATGTTGATTGTGTCGTTTCGGATAGTTTTCCTTATATTTGCAATAGAATAAAAACATTAAAACCAATAATCATGACTAAAGAAGAAGCATTGAAACAGTTCGCCCAAGCTGGCGCAGTATGGTTTGGAAACAGCAAACAGCATTTCGCCTTCTCGGCCTACTGCCGTCTGCAGGGCTGGAATAAACTGGCCGATAAGTGGAAAGAGGAAGCCGAAGAAGAGTGGGACGAGGCAGAAGAAGTCCTGAACCGCCTGGTGGAATTGGGCTGCAAGCCGGCCGATTTACAGGAAGCCATGAAGACGGTCGAGTTCCCTTTCTACGATGATCCCAAACAGCAGATTGAGTCCGATTTCAATCCCGATGCTGTAAGGATTATGAGCGAGATGGCCGAGGCCTTCAAGGACGACTACCCCACTCAGAAGCTTATCCAGAAATGGATCGACGGTGAAGTGGAACACATGGCATGGGAAGCCCAGTACCTGAATTATATCGACAAACTGGGTTACGAGAATTTCCTCACAGCAATGATGTAATAACCCTAGTATTATGAAAGAAAAAGTATTACAGGCCATGCGTGAGTTCGGCGCACCCGTCAACGCCGGCAAGATTGCAGAAATCACAGGCATCGACCGCAAGGAGGTTGACAAGGCTTTTGCCGAACTGAAGAAGGAAGGCGCCATCGTCTCCCCGGTGCGCTGCAAATGGGAACCCGCCAAGTAATCAGGAGCGACTATGGCAAAGATGAAATGCCCCGGCAGAACATTTCTGCCGGGGTTGCAAGCCATGGTTTTACAGCTTTAAACGTAGTACTCTTATGGGCCGATCGGCACCTTGATACTGCGTATCATCGATTACGGTTTCTCCGGTGGGGACGAAACCGCATTTTTCCATTACGCGCCCGCTTGCCGGGTTGTCGACGAAATGTCCGGATATAAGGGATTTGATATCAGTCATACGCCGGATGTGCTGTATCATCAGCCCCAGCGCTTCCGTGCAAATACCTCTGTTCCAGTAGGGTTTTGCAATCCAATAGCCGATAATGGGTTCATCGTCATGGGCCGGCAGTTTGCAATTGCACGACGGGCCATAGCCCATCGCACCTATAGCTTCCCCTGTTTCCTTAAGCTCAATGGCCCAGGTATTGGTGGCATCACAAAAGACTGTCCGGATTACCTCCAGACTCTCCTCCACCGACTGGTGCGGAGGCCAACCGGCACGGGGACCCACGTCGGGATCCGATGCCCACTTAAACAACGAAGGAGCATCGCTGTCCCGCCAAGGGCGGAGTAAAATACGGTCTGTTTCCATAATAATTGCCGATTTGACTACCGCGAGGGAACTGGCGTACCAGATAGCAGGCTATCCAGCTGACGGGCATAGTCCAGGTTGGCGTCGATGGATTCCTTGTCCGGGTGAGGCTTCATGAAATCGGCATAATCCGGCAAAGGATCTTCCTCAACGGCGACTTCCGCGCGGGCATCCGTAAATGCGAGAACCTCTTCCTCTGAAATTCCTATAAGGTTCATATTCTTGCGGTTCATCCGTCGCAGATTATCTGAACAGTAAGCGAGCCAGGCCTTGAACGAGTTGGGCATCTGTAACTGTTTCCGCGCCACTTCATCCCTTAGCAGTTTCTCCGTGAAAGTTTTGCCGGGATAATCCGAAAAATGATTGAATATCCGCGCCTGGTTTTCAGTGTACGCGACAGCTTCTTCGTTAATCTTCCCTTCGATCCAGTTCATCTGTGAAAAACAGGCCCCCACGTTGTCCACGAACTGGAAATTCCCCATATTCTTCCAGGTGTCTATGTTACTGCTGAAGATGGTTTCCGCAGTTTGGTCGTGACGAATGATCGGGGCTTGGAACACTTCATTGACAGCATCTTCGAACGGTTCTTCGCCCAGTCTTTCCACCTCTTCTATCGGCATGCGCAGCAGCCATACGGCCACGCTGTCCAAGCGGTCCCATACTTCTGCCGATTCATCAATGCTGCGGGCAAAGGATTCGATGCTGCTCATAACCATCAGGGCGGTGAGTCTGCGTTCTTTCTTCTGATTGTTATGTTCAATCAGTTTGCTTGTACCGAAAGTTAGAACAATAGAAACGGTTGTGGCAAGGATAGCGACCACGAAGTCCTTCCACCAGTTTCTGTCAAAGAATTTATCAGACATAGTTTAATTCAGATTTCAAATGACCTCGATATAGAAACTGAAGGGACGGAAACCGTCATTGCAACTGATCATGGCGCTCATCGGGTTTTTCATCCATCCGTCATAAAAATTGCCCTCTCCTTTGGCCAAAGACTCTACGAATTCCCGCATGGAAGACCACGCCGAAGGACACATCCCGTCGGGACATTGGCCATCCACGGAAATCCACTGCTGGCCCACCTTCACATCACAGGTGTGCTCAATGGGATTCTCATATTGGGCCATCAAGTCCGTATAAACCGTCTGCCGTATTGCTGTAATCCGTATTTTATTCATACAAATTGAGATAATACAACCATTCAACCAACTTCTCAAGAACCTCGGGGGCAAAGGTCTCTTCGATGTCACGATATTCGGCGCTGCTACCTGTCTGACTGTGTTGGAATAAGTGATTCACGCCTTCTACCGTTTCTATCTTGTTGACAGGCTGGAAAGGCAGGCCGCTGCGCAGCGCTCCCAGATTGCTTTCGGGTTCCACCTGCAGATCCTTGGTTCCGTTCAGGGCCAGTACAGGACAGGTGATGTTGCCCAATAACGGACGCATATCCAATGCAATAAAATACTTCAAATAGGGCGTGTAGAGTTGCATCACGACGGCGGCAAGATTCTGAGCCAATGCCGCCGGAAGGTCATATCGGGTGGCCGATGGAATCGGCGTTCCGCCTATGCAAGCATCGAAAACTTCTTCCAGGGCCTTGCAATAAAGATCGATTTTGTCTGCAGGAAAACCGGCCGCTGCCAAAGCAATACGGTTCTGCCATAACACGGTTTCCTTTCCGGAAACGACCACACCGGCGAGGGAAACAATGAAATCGGCCTTCTTCTCCGCAGCCAGCATCAGCGCGATAGTGCCCCCTTCGCTATGGCCGATGACACCCACTTTGTCGAAGCGCTCCCGAAGCAGGCCGATGCCGGCAAGGGCGTCGTTTTTCAGATCTTCGGTGGTACAGTTGATGATGTCTCCCGTGGACTCGCCAAAACCCCTGTCGTCATAACGCAGTGTTGCAATCCCGGCGCGGGCCAAGGCATCGGCGATCACTGCAAAGGGCTTATGCTCAAATATTTCCTCGTCCCTGTTCTGAAAGCCGCTGCCGGTGACCATGATCAGGACCGGCGTCTTGCGGGTGTATCCTTCCGGCAGTACCAACGTCCCTTTCAGCACAGCGTCTCCATTGGCAAAGGAAACCTCTTCCGTGGCATACGGGAACGGGCCCACCGGCGTTTGCGGCCGATTCAGTTTCTTCACGCCCGGAGTAAGTGTGAGCGGCAGAGATGCCCCCCACTGCTTGAAATTTCCCACAATTTGCTCATCCGTCCATCGTCCTTCATACGTGGCGCCAATGGAAGGAACCTTGATGGTTATGTTGCCCGTCTCCCCTCTTGTGATTTGGATGGGAATTCCCTTGACTCCCTGATCAGGCGAATCCATCGTAGGCGCATCCTTATCAAGATGGAAAACAAGGGACAATTTTGAGCCCTGAACATCCAGTTTCCCGGACCAGGTGCCACTCTGGGCATGAGACAGCATCACGGTCGAAAACAGCAGGACAGCGGAAAGAATCATTGTTTTCGTAGGGAGCAAACTTAATCATTCTTTCGCACATCTGCAAACCAGGTTTATTGGACATTTAGGTTAGATTATATATCTTTGTCTCAAGAAAACGTTTGTGCCATGAAAAAGTTACTGATTGGTATCCTTGTGGCCGTGGCAGTGCTTGCTGTCGGCGGTATTGTCACGACTAAGGTCGCGGAGCATAAGCTCCACAAAGCGCTGGCCGATATTCCCGGCGCCCAAATTGACTTCAGGAAAGCGAGCCTCTCCCCCATTCTGGGCAATCTGGAGTTTCGGGATATAAAAATCACGCTCAAGGACAGCACCCAAGCCGGCCCGGATGTCCAGGGCAGCATTGAAGCCATCAAACTGGAGCAGCTTAGCTGGCGCAGGCTGATGAAGGGCGAAGCCCATGCCAAGAGCCTGGTGATCCGTGGCCCCATGGCCCAGCTGGTCCTGCCGCCTGCAAAACCTGCGGAAGAGAAACCCGCAGAGGTGGAAAAGGACAGTACGGCTCAATCGGCCAAAGACTTTTTCCTCAAGAAAGTATCCCTGGATGAACTGAAGATAGAGAAAGCAAAAATCGGCCTTTGCAGCCAAGGCGATTCCATGAAGGTTGCAGCGCAAGACATTGCTTTTTCCGTCCGGGATATCAGCTTCCTCCTGGCCGATAACAGCTATGGATACAACGACAGCAGTTATTGCTTCTCCCTGGACAGCCTGGACTACATCGATGCTCCCGGCCTGAACCGCATCAAGGTGGGCCACCTGGCCACCAAAGATGCCGGTCCCATCGAAGGGCTGGATATGCATATTTACAACTGTGTCCCCATGGAAGAAGTGGCCGAACGGATGGGTAAAGTGGCCGCCATGTGGTACGATGCCAAACTGGACAGCCTGCGCACCAGTCCCCTCAACATTCCCCGCCTGATCAAAGACCAGAACATCAACATCGAGAGCGTGCATATTGCCTCCCCTGAGATTGTGATTTTCCAGGACGACCGTTACCCGCCGGCAGTCCCCTACGCCACCATGCAGGAGGGCATCAACGCGGTGAGTTGGCCCCTGCAAATCAAGCATGTGGACGCCCGCCTGGACACGTTCACCTTTATCTGGGAAACCACGCACATCAACCGCGGTACCTTCCCGTTGCACAACGTCCGCCTGGCCGTTAAATCCGCCAGCAATGCACATGACAACGTGATGGATATGAGTATCCGCTCCGGAGACAAGACCCATGGCACCCTGAACCTTTCCTTCTCCACGCGCAACGACAAACAGGAAACCACCCGCGGAAAGATGCAGATCAAGGGTCTGGATGCTTCCCGCCTGGATCCCTTTGTCCGGCCGCTTTTCGGCGCAACGGCCAAGGCCAACATCCATCAGATAGACGCCTCCTTCAAGGGAAACAAACACCAGATGACGGAAGATTTCTGCATGCAGTACGACAACCTCGCCATCCAGGCCCGGAACGATGCAAACGCGCCGTTCAAGATTGTGGCCAAAAACAGCGGCGCCATCAATTTCCTGGCCAATCTTGTCGTGCCCCAAGCCAATCCTGCCACGCCCGGCAAGGATCCCAAGACGGTGGAAGTTACTTTCGAGCGTGATCCCATGACGCCCTATCCGGCCTACATCATCCAGAACCTCACCATGGGCATGCTCAGAACCGTCCTTCCGGGCGGCGCCGTCCATAAAGGTAATAACAAAGACGCGAAGAAGAAGAAATAAGCCGCAGACTAATTTAATATATAGATCCCATCCCAGTCCACATCCAAGACTTCGATGGGGTCATTTTTATGGTAGATGAAGTCCACGATGGTATAGCCGGTGTTGATTTCTCCCTTGCCATAGCCCGCCACCACCAGGGTATACTGCGTCCCTTCCACAATGGCTTTGTCGTCCCGGGAGAACACCCATTCCGCAGGACCTATGTCCAGCAGGTTCTCGATGAAATCGTACTCCTCGTACATATCCACCAGTTCATAGAAAAAATACTTGGGGTGATAGTATTTATCCCTGATAGTCTCCGTTTCCTCATAGTCCCAATAATAGGGAAGATCCTCGTTGGAGGGAATCACCTCTACGGCATCCGGATGGAAAACCACTGCAAAATCCATATCCACCATCTCAATGGGCTTGGTATGGAAAACGCCCACCTGGGCATTTCCGATGAGTTTGTGGGTGTCGGGATCCACCTGCATCAAAAAGATCTTATACTCCGTATTGACTTCCAGCTCCTTTTCTTTGAATTCACGGTTTCCTTTATACAGGTACACATCGGTGAAGGTGCCTATGTTCTCTCCCATGGGAGCAAAAGCTTCATAAAGGTCATTCATGAAGGCGAGCTGCAGCTCGGCCATTTCATTGGGAGACATATCGTACCCTCCGGCGGTTTTATCCACAAGGCCGAAGGTATAATAGGCGTTGGGATTGTCCGTGGTGATATTGAACCAAACCTTGGTACCCGTCACCTTGGAGACCTGAAGGGTGAAGGTGCTCACGTCCGTGGGCAGCTTCTCCGGTTTGCCACAAGACAGCACCAGCAACAATAACGGTAGAATGCGCAATACTTTCTTCATGGCTTACAAATCTTTAGCTACTTTGATGAGGAACTTCAGGGCACCGGAACCGTGATTGCCGTAATGGTCGAAATCGAAGTCCACATTGAATCCCTTCAGCTTTTTCTCGGCCCGCTGGGCATTCACGAAAGGAACGGTACCGTCGTCCATGCTGTGGAACATGAAGATGGGCACTTTAGGGGAGAAATCCAGGACGGAATTGAGCATGAGCGCCTTGTACAGGCGGGAGGTCTCGTAAGAGGTTTTGTCACGGCCGGTTTCGGTCATGAGGTCCTTCAGATTATCGGCCTTCATGAGCGTGTTGATCTGCTTCACCGTATAGCGCTTGGAGTTGATCCATTCGTCGTAATGGGCCAGCAGGTCCGGCATGAAGAAATCGGCCATGTCCAGGTTCAGGCCCTCCCCTACACTGACGCCCTGCACAATCATGGGGATGGCGCAGGGTATGCCGGTCTTGCCCTCGCTCATGGCTTGGTCGAAGGTGGCGGCAAGGTCATAGGGCCCACCGCCGCAATATACTTTTTGCAGCGGCAGTTCATGCTCATACTCCCGCTGGATCATGCGCATCACGGCCATGGTGGTGGAGCCGCCCTGCGAATAGCCCACCAGGATCACTTTCTCGCTTTCCGGCTCCCGGCCGATATGCTTCAGATAAGGTTTCACCGCCAGTGCCATATCCACCACGCTGCGGGCGGTACTTTCCACATGCATATAAGGATGCACGCGGTGCGCTGTGACGCCGAAGCCGATGTAATCGGCCACCACCACGGCATAGCCCTTGGCCGCCAGCATTCCTTCCAGCGGGAAGGACTCCGACGGACATTCGTAATTGGCGCCGATGGTGAAATGGCTCACGATGATGAGGTTCTTGATGGGGCCATCCTTGGGAACCAGCAGTTTGCCGGAGAGGGTGATGGGAGAATCGTCGATATCGTGTCCGGTATAAGTACCGGATACGTGGATTACCGTATTGCTGTTGATGACGCCCAGAAGGTCTGAAGCCATATTGGCCACTGCCGTCACGGCCACTTTGGTCTCCGGTTCCTCCAATTCGGGATCCTCCATCAGGCGGATTTCCGGGTTCAGCGAGCCGTCTTCCAGTGCCACGTCCGTGGAGTTCACGGACAGGACATGGAAGGTATCAAAATCGGAGAATTCCACCTCCGGATGGTGACAGGCGGCTACCAGGCCGCAGGCTGCCAGGACTAGTACTATCTTTTTCATAGGCCTACCATCTGTAATTGAGGCTCACCGAGAAAAGCCGGGAACCCAACATGTAAATCTTGTTGCCGCCGGAAAGGGCCGCCATCAGGCCCAGCTCCGCGCTGCCGGACCAGTGTCCCTTGCCAACCTGGACCCCTATGAAATTGAGGTTCAGGGCCGGAGCCAATTCCGTTCTCTTCTGATTGTCAAAGGCCAGGAGCACGCCGGCACCCAAGCCGGAATACAGGCTCACGATCTCATGGTTAAAATAATCGAAGCGGACCGTGGGCATGGCCACCAGGTTATAGTTGCGCACCGGGACGGTCTTCCCGATCTGGACATGGTTCCGGTCAAACGCACTTTCCTTCCAGAAAATACCCTCGAAGTCCAGCAGGGCACCCACACGCAGCACCCGCGAAGCCCGATACTGGTATTCCGCGAAAATATGGCCCGTATAGCCGTAATTATGCCTTTCCGAAATGCTGAAATCGGCCGGAAGGACCGACGGATTCACATACTCGTGCGTTACACTGGGATGGAATGCCATGGTTTCGAACAGCATATCTCCCCAGCCCACGCGGACCTGATGCCTCTGCTTCAGGTCTCCCTTGGGGCGGGCCTGCAGCGACAAGAGTGTGAAACACACCAGGAATAAGAGGGTTGCAATTTTTTTCATTGGCTTGTATTTGACCTACAAAAATAAGATTTTCAATGGATATCTTCAAAAAATATCCGTACATTTGTGGAGTATGCGACTAAAACTATTCCTCTTTGCAGCTTTGCTGCTCTTAACCATCCCGGTGCACGCCCAGTGGGTTGTGGGCGGGTCGTTCTCTTTCAGGACTTCCGCCTCCAACAAGACCAACGATATCGTCTTCCGGCCGGATGTAAGCTACTCATTCGGCAAAGTCTGCGTAGGTGCAGCCCTCACCGTCGACTGCTATAATTTCTACCAGGATCACAGAACCGATTGGTCGCTGGGAATCACGCCCTACGTACAGTACTACTTATGGTCGTCCGGTGTGCTTTCCATCTTCATGGAAGACGGCATACG
>CAMYWP010000065.1 GCA_947302825.1 uncultured Bacteroidales bacterium | reverse complement strand
AATAATTTTTTAATTACTTTTGCACCCGAGAATCAAAACGCCTTATGGAATTCCACGTGATGGTGGCGCAAGAGTGCCACACTGCTTTAGCAGAAGAGATCTGCAAGGAAATCTACATTTCCTCCCTGGAACGCAAGACCGGTATCGCCAACCGGTCGCCGGAATACATTATAAATAAAATGCGCGCGGGCAAGGCTGTCATCGCCTTGTCCGAAACCGGCGAATTCGCCGGCTTCTCCTACATCGAATCTTGGGGCGGCAAGAGTTTCGTGGCCAACTCCGGCCTTATCGTGGCTCACAAGTTCCGCGGCATGGGCCTGGCCAAGAAGATCAAGGAACAGACCTTCATCCTTTCCCGGAAACTCTTCCCGGATGCCAAGATTTTCTCCATCACCACCGGAGCTGCGGTGATGAAGATGAACTATGAGTTCGGCTTCCGGCCGGTTCCTTTCTCGGAACTGACCGACGACCCCGAATTCTGGAAAGGCTGCGAAGGCTGCCGGCATTTCAGCATCCTGAAGGACCGCGACTACAAGATGTGCCTGTGCACAGGCCTCTTGTACGACCCCAAGGAGCATCTGGTCATCCATCATCCCGGAGAGTAATGGTTCGCGCTGGAATTATCGGGGGCGCCGGTTATACCGCCGGCGAACTGGTCCGCCTGCTGGTGCATCATCCGGAGGTGGAGATAGCTTGGATCCATTCGGAAAGCCAGGCGGGTAAGGCCGTAGCGGAGCACCATCCCGGCCTGGTAGGGGACACGGATCTGGTATTCACGGATGTTATCGGCCTGGAATGCATCGACGTCCTTTTCCTCTGTTCGGCCCATGGTAAGAGCCGCGCCTTCTGGGAGGAGCATCCCTGCCCGGCCGGTCTTAAGGTGATTGACCTGGCGCAGGATTTCCGCGACGAGTCCGACGGCTATGTGTACGGCCTTCCGGAGTTGAACCGGAGCCGGATTCGGGGTGCCGCCAAGGTCGCCAACCCCGGCTGCTTTGCAACGGCCATCCAGTTGGCGCTGCTGCCGCTGGCTCAGGCCGGTCTGCTGCAAGGGGACATCCACGTGCAGGCGGTAACGGGTTCCACCGGTGCCGGTGTGAAGCCCGCTCCCACCACCCATTTCAGTTGGCGCAGCGACAACCTTTCCATCTATAAGGTACTCACGCACCAGCACCTTCTGGAAATCCGCCGGAATCTTCAGGTGGGCGACAACCTGCATTTCATCCCCGTCAGGGGCGATTTCACGCGCGGCATTTTCGCCGTGGCCGAACTGGCCTGCGACAAACCCCTGGAGGAACTGACCGCCCTGTATCAGGATTTTTATGCCGATGCCCCCTTCACCTGGCTGCTCTCCGGTCCCGTGGACCTCAAGCAGGTGGTGAATACCAACAAGTGTCTGCTCTCGCTGGAGCAGCACGATGGGCGGCTGGTGGTCACTTCCGTCATCGACAATCTCCTGAAAGGCGCCTCCGGCCAGGCCGTGGAGAATATGAACCTCCTGTTCGGCCTGCCCCAAACGGCCGGTCTCCGGCTAAAAGCCTCAGCATTTTGATATGGACTTATTCAATGTATATAAAAGGTGGAACATCGAGCCGGTGAAGGGCTTGGGCTCCACGCTGTGGGATGCCGAAGGACAGGAATACCTGGACCTTTACGGCGGCCATGCGGTGATTAGTATCGGCCATTGCCATCCGCATTATGTGGCGGCTGTTACGGAACAGCTGAACAAGCTGGGCTTCTATTCCAATGCCGTGCAAAACGGTCTGCAGGATGCCCTGGCTAAGAAACTGGGCCAGGTGAGCGGCTATCCCGACTATCACCTTTTCCTGTGCAACAGCGGCGCCGAGGCCAATGAAAACGCCTTGAAACTGGCCTCCTTCCATACCGGCCGCTCCAAGGTGCTGGCTTTTAGCGGAGCTTTCCACGGCCGCACTTCCGGCGCCGTGAGCGTGACGGACAACCCCAAAATCCGTGCGCCGTTCAATGCTACGGAGAACGTGAGTTTCGTCCCGCTGAACAATCTGGACGCTACTGAAAAAGAACTTTCCACCAAGGCCTATGCCGCCGTCATCATCGAAGGCATCCAAGGCGTGGCGGGCATCCAACTGCCCACGGACCAGTTCCTGCAGGAACTCCGTACCCTGTGCGACCGTACCGGCACGCTGCTCATCCTGGACGAAATCCAGTCCGGTTGTGGCCGTACCGGCCGTTTCTTCGCCCACCAGTGGGCGGGTATCCAGGCCGATCTGGTCACCATGGCCAAAGGCCTGGCGGGCGGCATTCCCATCGGCGCCGTCCTCATCAGCCCCACCGTGCAGGCCTCCTTCGGAATGCTGGGCACTACTTTCGGCGGCAACCACATTGCCTGCGCAGCGGCCATCGCCGTGCTGGAAGTGATTGAAAGCGAAGGGCTGGTGGCCCGGGCCGAAAAACTGGGTGCCTGGTTCCAGGAGCAGCTGCAAGGAGACCCGGCGCTGGCCGATTACCGCGGACGGGGCCTGATGATCGGCCTGGCAATCAAACCGGAGTATGCAGGCCTTCGGGATCGGCTCCTGTATGAGAAACATATTTTCACCGGCGCCTCCGGAGCCAATGTGATCCGGCTGCTCCCGGCCTTGACCCTTCCCGAGGCAGGCGCACGGCAATTTGTGGAAGCCTGGAAAGCACTCACGAAATGAAGCATTTTACCAGCATAAAACAGTTGGGGGACCTCAAGGATGCCCTCGTCGAAGCCGCCTATGTAAAGGCGAATCCCTTTGCCGACCAAGCCCTGGGACACAACAAGACCGTGCTCCTGGTGTTTTTCAACAACAGCCTGCGTACGCGTCTGAGCACCCAGAAGGCCGCGTTGAACCTGGGGATGAACCCCATCGTTTTAGATATCAACCAAGGTGCCTGGAAACTGGAAACCGGTCGCGGTGTGGTGATGGACGGCGATAAAAGTGAGCACATCCTGGAGGCCATTCCCGTGATGGGCTCCATGTGCGACATGATCGGCGTGCGTTCCTTCGCCCGCTTCGAATCCCGCGACGACGATTACAACGAAGTGATCCTGAACCAGTTCATCCAGTATTCGGGCAAGCCGGTGTTCAGCATGGAGGCCGCCACGCGCCATCCGCTCCAGACCTTTGCCGATATCATCACCATCGAGGAGCACAAGACTAAAGCCAAGCCCAAAGTGGTGATGACCTGGGCTCCGCATCCTAAGGCTCTGCCTCAGGCGGTCCCGAACTCCTTCATCGAGGGCATGTCCATGACGGACTACGATTTTGTGATTGCCAACCCGGAAGGCTACGACCTGGCGCCCGAGTTTGTGGGCAACGCCAAGGTGACGCATAATCAGAACGAAGCCCTGGCCGGGGCCGATTTCGTGTATGCGAAAAACTGGGCGCCCTACCGCGAGGACATTTACGGCAAGGTGGTGAATTACGATAGGGGGTGGACGGTGACGGCGCAGAAGATGGCCCTCACCAACGATGCCTTCTTCCTGCACTGCCTGCCGGTCCGGCGCAATATGATTGTATCGGACGAGGTGATTGAAGGTCCCCGCTCGCTGGTGATTCCCGAGGCCGCAAACCGGGTGGTATCGGCCCAGACCGTACTCAAACGTTTGCTGCAGGCCCTATGATCCACGTGGTGAAATGTGGCGGGCGGGTGCTGGACGACCCTCAGCTCCTGCAGGCGTTCTGCCGGGACTTTGCCGCCCTGGAGGGACCGAAGGTCCTGGTCCACGGCGGAGGTGCCCTGGCCGGCCGGTTCCAGAAAGCGCTGGGCATCGAGCCCGTGCAATGGGAAGGCCGGAGGGTTACGGATGCCGAAACGTTACAGGTGGTGACCATGGTCTATGCCGGCTGGTGCAATAAACAGGTGGTGGCCTTGCTGCAGGCAGAAGGCTGCAATGCCATAGGGCTTTCCGGCTGCGACGGCGGCGTAATCACAGCATCCCGTCGGCCGCCAAAAACCCTCTCCGACGGCCGTGTGGTGGACTTCGGCTGGGTAGGGGACGTGAAACCGTCGAATGTAAAGGCCGATTTCCTGCGGATGCTACTGGACAGCGGCTACACGCCGGTGTTATGCGCCATCAACCACGACGGAAAAGGTCAGCTGCTCAATACCAATGCCGATACAGTGGCCGCTTCCGTGGCTGCCGCCCTGTGCGCGGCGCTCATCACCTGCTTCGAGCAGCCGGGCGTACTCCTGGACCGTCAGGATCCTTCCAGCGTAATTCCCAGCCTGGATAAGGCCACTTATGCCTCCTTGAAAGCGCAGGGCGCCGTGGCAGACGGGATGATTCCCAAACTGGACCAGGCCTTTGATGCCCTGGAGTGCGGTGCGGTGGAAGTGAGGATTTGTCATAGCAGTGCTTTGCTCACGGGAGCAGGCACCCTTATTAAATATTAATAGGAGATGGAACGGAAAAAGGCGGTGCTGCAGCTGGGCAATGGTTGCAGTATGGAAGGATGGAGCTTCGGATACGAGGGTTCGGCCTCGGGCGAGGTGGTGTTCTCCACCTCCATGGTGGGCTATCCCGAAAGCCTCACCGATCCTTCCTTCGAAGGGCAGATCCTGTGCGTGAGCTACCCGCTGGTGGGCAATTACGGCATTCCCAGCATGGTCACAGGCCGAGACGGGCTGGTGGCGCAGGCCGAATCGGAGCGGATCCATGTCCAGGGACTGGTCATCGCCGATTACAGCGAAAACTATAGCCACTGGGACGCCGTGAAAAGCCTGGGCGACTGGTTGCGGGAGCAGAAAGTGCCCGGGATTTCGGGCATCGATACCCGCGCCCTCACCCGCATGATCCGCGAAGAAGGCGTGATGCCCGGCCGCATTGTGGTGGAAGGTTGTGAAGAGGGTTTTTGTCATTCTGAGGAGGCCGAAGGCCGACGTGAGAATCTCCTGGTCCCCCGCGTCAGTTGCAAGGAAGTCCTCCATTATGGCAACGGTCGCAAACGGGTGGTGCTGGTAGACTGCGGCGTGAAACACAACATCCTCCGCTGCCTGGTGGGACGGGGTATGGAGGTGGTCCGGGTTCCTTGGGACTACGACTTTACCGGCCTGGACTACGATGGCCTTTTCATCTCCAACGGCCCCGGCGATCCTGCCGTTTGCACGGCCACCATCGGCCATCTTAAAAAGGCCTTGGAGGGGGATCGGCCCATCTTTGGCGTATGCCTGGGCAGCCAGCTCATGGCTTTGGCGGCGGGCGCCCGCACTTTCAAACTCCCTTACGGCCACCGCAGCCACAACCAGCCGGTGCGCCTGGTAGGCACCGACCGCTGCTTCATCACCTCCCAGAACCATGGCTATGCCGTGGATCCCGCCACACTCCCGGCGGGCTGGGAACCCTTCTTTGTGAACTTGAACGACGGAACCAATGAGGGGATCCGGCATTTGGACAAGCCTTTCTTTGCCACCCAGTTCCATCCGGAAGCATCCGGCGGCCCTGTGGATACGGAGTTTTTGTTTGACGAATTCATCTCCCAGCTATGATGAAGAAAGTACTCATCCTGGGCTCCGGAGCCCTGAAAATCGGCGAGGCCGGTGAATTTGACTATAGCGGCTCGCAGGCCCTCAAGGCCTTGCGGGAAGAGGGGATGGAAACCGTTCTGGTGAATCCCAATATTGCCACGGTGCAAACCTCCGAGGGCGTGGCCGACCATATTTATTTCCTGCCCGTCACCCCGTCCTTCGTGGAGAAGGTGATTCAGAAAGAGCGTCCGGACGGTATCCTGCTGTCTTTCGGTGGACAGACGGCGCTGAACTGCGGCGTTCAGCTGTATCGCGAAGGCATACTTGAGCGTTATGGCGTGAATGTGTTGGGAACGCCTGTGGAAACCATCATCGATACGGAGGACCGGGAGCGTTTTGTGGCCCGGCTGGAAGAAATCAATGTAAAAACCATCCGTTCGCATGCGGCCACCAGTCTGGAAGAGGCAAGGGCGGCGGCCGATTCGGTGGGTTATCCGGTCATTATCCGGGCGGCGTATGCGCTGGGTGGCCTGGGCTCTGGTTTCTGCGAAAACCGGGAGCAGCTGGACAGCGTGGTAAGTAAAGCTTTCACTTTTTCGCCGCAGGTGCTGGTAGAAAAGTCGCTCCGCGGCTGGAAAGAAATTGAATACGAGGTGGTACGCGACCGTTTTGACAACTGCATCACGGTCTGTAACATGGAGAATGTGGACCCGCTGGGTATCCACACGGGAGAGAGCATAGTGGTGGCTCCTTCGCAGACGCTCACCAACGACGAATACCATTTCCTGCGCAAGACTTCGCTGGACATCGTCCGCCACCTGGGCGTGGTGGGCGAGTGCAATGTCCAGTATGCATTCAGCCCGGACGGGGAGGATTACCGCGTCATCGAGGTGAATGCCCG
Organism: uncultured Bacteroidales bacterium; assembly: GCA_947302825.1. Lineage (GTDB taxonomy): Bacteria > Bacteroidota > Bacteroidia > Bacteroidales > UBA932 > Cryptobacteroides. The sequence continues at coordinate 3,011 of CAMYWP010000065.1, read as the reverse complement.
TTTAAGCCGATCATCGGCCCTGGCCTCCAAGGCCACCGGCTATCCGCTGGCGGCGGTGGCGGCCAAACTGGGCCTGGGTTATGGGCTGCACGAACTGAAAAACGCCGTCACACGCACCACACCGGCCTTTTTTGAACCGGCGCTGGACTATGTGGTGGTCAAGATTCCCCGCTGGGACCTGGCCAAGTTCAAGGGTGTTTCGCGGGGGATCGGCCCCAGCATGAAGAGCGTGGGCGAGGTGATGGCTATCGGCCGCACTTTTGAAGAGGCCATCCAGAAGGGCCTGCGGATGATCGGCCAGGGCGCCAACGGCTTTGTGTGCAACAAGCCCTATCAGGTGGAGGATTTGGACGATGCCCTGTCGCATCCCACCGACACCCGTATTTTCGCTATTGCGGCGGCCTTCGAGTCGGGCTATAGCGTGGAGCGGATTCACGCCCTCACGCGCATAGACCCTTGGTTCCTGAACAAACTGGCCCATATCGAGGCTACGTACCGTAGCCTGGAGGCTTGTGCCAAGCTGGAAGAAGTGCCGATGGATTTGCTGCGGCGCGCCAAGGCAGAAGGATTCTCCGACATCCAGATCGCCCGGGTGTTCGGCCTGGACGAATCCGTGGTCCGCACCTGGCGTACATCTTGTGGCATTCACCCTTGCATCAAGCAGATCGATACCCTGGCGGCAGAATTCCCCGCCCAGACCAGTTACCTCTACCTAACTTATCAAGGTCAGACAGACGATGTGGCGCCGGAAGAGCCCGGCAGCAGCGTGGTGGTGCTGGGTTCGGGAGCATACCGGATTGGCAGCAGTGTGGAGTTTGACTGGTGCGCGGTGAACACCGTCCGTACCCTGCGCGAAAACGGCCGCCGGGCCATCATGATCAATTACAATCCGGAAACCGTCTCCACGGACTACGACACCTGCGACCGGCTCTACTTCGACGAACTGAGCCTGGAAACCGTGTGGGAGATTTGCCGGCGGGAACAGCCGGAGGGTGTGGTGGTGAGCGTGGGCGGCCAGATTCCCAACAACCTGGCCCTGCCTTTATCGGCCTGTGGCATCCGCATTTTGGGAACATCGGCCGTGGATATCGACCGGGCCGAAGACCGGCGCAAATTCTCGGAGGTGGTGGACCGCCTGGGCATTGACCAGCCCCGTTGGAAGGAAATGACCACCCTTTCCGACATCCACCGCTTCATTGGCGAAGTGGGCTTCCCCGTGCTGGTGCGCCCGTCCTACGTGTTGTCGGGGGCGGCCATGCAGGTGTGCTACAGCGCCGATGACCTGGCCTCCTGCCTGGAACGGGCGGCTGAAGTGTCCGAAGCACATCCTGTGGTGGTAAGTGCCTTCATGCAGCGCTGCAAGGAGTTGGAGTGTGATGCTGTGGCCGATAACGGCAAGGTGCTGGCCTGCGCCATTTCCGAACACATCGAGTTTGCCGGCGTACATTCCGGCGACGCCACCATCCAGTTTCCCGGCCAGCGCATTTACGGGTCAGTGCTCTCGCGCATCCGCCGCACTGCCGCCGCCATTGCGTCCGAACTGCACATTACCGGACCTTTTAATATTCAGTTCCTCTCGTCCGACTTGGACTTGAAAGTAATCGAGTGCAACCTGCGGGCTTCCCGGAGCTTCCCCTTCGTATCCAAGGTATGGCGGGTGAACCTCATCGACCTGGCCACCCAGTGCATGCTGGGCCAGCACCCGGCTCCGGTTCAGGGGAATCCCTTTGACCTGGGCTATGTGGGCGTCAAGTGCTCCCAATTCTCTTTTGCGCGTTTGCATCAGGCCGATCCAGTGTCGGGCGTGGACATGGCATCCACCGGCGAGGTGGGCTGCCTGGGCCGCACGGCCGATGAAGCCCTGCTGAAAGCCATGCTCTCGGTGGGCCATCACGTGCCCGCGGGTCCGGTGCTCCTTTCCACCGGCGATCCTTTCCAGAAGGCCGATATGCTGCCCGCCTGCCGCCTTTTGGCCCAGAAGGGCTATACCTTATATGCTACGGGAGGCACGTGCCGCTATCTGCAGGCGAACGGCGTGCCGGCCCTTCCGGTCCGCTGGCCCGACCAGCCGGACGACGGCACCCCGTCGGCCGAGGACCTGATCCGGGAGCACAAAGTGGACCTGGTGGTGAACAATCCCAAGAATTTCTCGCACAAGGAGCTGGGGAACGGGTATCATTTGCGCCGGGCGGCGGTGGATTTCAATGTGCCGCTCATTACGGATGCCCGCCTGGCGGCGGCCTATATCAGGGCCTTCTGCACCATTCCGGAGGACAGTTTGGGAATTTTTTAAAAAAACTCAAAAAAAATTTGTCAGGTCAAAAAAAGTTGCTACCTTTGCAGTCCCGTTTGAAACGAGCACATGAAAATGTGGTTTCAAAAAGGGATTTTGATCATTGACAAGATTGAGAGAATAGATTAAGAGGTAAAGCAAAAGATAGAGTTAGTCTGATAAAGAAGTTATCAAAAACGGAATTTTCGGACTACAATTTCAATAGGCAAGAGCAAAACACAGTAAAATGTGTGATTCACAGTGCGGAGGCGCCGGAAGGCGCCGCTGCACGAGCAAGAGAAAGAAGTTAAGAGCGAACGGAGGATGCCTAGGCTATCCGGAGGCGATGAAAGACGTGGTAAGCTGCGAAAAGGCTCGGGGATCTGCAAACAGGAATTGATCCGAGCATCTCTGAATGGGGCAACCCAGTGGGTTGAAGACCTACTACCAACGTGAGTTGGGGCGAACCCGGGGAACTGAAACATCTTAGTACCCGGAGGAAAAGAAAGAAAAGTCGATACCCTGAGTAGTGGCGAGCGAAAGGGGCAGAGCCTAAACCGGTGCGTTTACGGACGTGCCGGGGTTGTAGGAGTCTCTACCAAGTTTTACCAGGAAACCAGAACGTTGTGGAAACAACGACCGTAGAGGGTGACAGTCCCGTACGGGTAACCGAGATAAGACGCTGAGACCACCTGAGTAGGGCGGGGCACGTGGAATCCTGTCCGAATCTGCGGGGACC